>NZ_PTQZ01000223.1 GCF_002943415.1 Amnimonas aquatica
CACCATTCCGCCGTTCTTTTCGCGCAAGACCCTGAAGGGCTACTGGAAGACCACGAGCTACCGCGCGCCGCCCATGCCCTGGGGCATACGGCGCGGCGACATCGCGGCCGTGCTGCGGAGCTGGCTGCCGCAGGCCGGCGATATCCGGCTCGAACCCTACGGCATGACACGCGGCGGGCTGGGCCGCTGGCTGACGCTGTTCTCGCTCACGCCGGGCCTGCGCGACCTGCTGCCGGCGGTGGTGCGGGTGGAGATCGGGGCGGGCTGAGCGGCGGGCCTGCGACCCGTCACCCGCCGCCAGGGCGCCTCAGCGCTGCACGAAGTCGGCGATCTCCGCCAGCGCGGCATCGGCCTCGGGCAGGATGTCGCCGAGCATCTGGAAGTCGTGCCACATGCCGCGCCAGACCTGCAGCTCCAGCGCCCAGCCGGCGGCCTCGGCGCGCTCGGCGAGGCGCTCTGAATCACTCAGCAGGATCTCTTCCGAGCCGGTCTGCACCAGCGTCGGCGGCAGACCGCTGAAGTCGGCGAACAGCGGCGACACCAGCGGATGCTCCGGGGCCGTGGCGCCGGTGTAGAGCGGCGTCTTGGCGATGATCCAGTCCCAGGTCAGCATGGGGTCGGCGCCGTCCTTGCTGCGCAGTGTCTCGCCGCTCAGCGTCAGGTCGGTCCACGGCGAGATCAGCACCAGCCGGCCCGGCAGCGGCAGGCCGCGGTCGCGCAGCGTCAGGGCCAGCGCCAGCGCCAGACCGCCGCCGGCGGAATCGCCGGACAGGGTGATGTTGGCCGACTCGGTGCCCTTGGCCAGCAGGCCCTCGTAGGCCGCCAGCACATCATCGAGGCCGGCCGGGAAGGGGTTTTCCGGTGCCAGGCGGTAATGCGGCACGTAGGTGGTAGCCGAGAGCGCCAGCGCCAGACGCGAGGTCAGCGGACGATGCGTGCGCGGCGAGCACACCACGTAGCCGCCACCGTGCACGAAGAACACGACACGCTCGCCGGCGCCGCCACGCGGGGTGATCAGCTCGGTCGCGATGCCGCCGAGGCGGGTCTCTGACACCACGGCGGCGCGCGGCACCCAGCCATTGTCGAGCAGCGCGCTGGTGATCCTGCGCTGCCAGCCGATCGGCAGGCCGCTGCGCCAGAGCGGACGGATGGTGCTGCGGATCAGCGCCGGCGCCACCCGCCGCGCCACCGCGCTCTGCAGCCGCTGCAGGCCGTCGAGGCCCAGGGTCACTTCCGTTCTCGCCATCATCCGCTCCGTTACGCGACCGCCGGCTCCAGCGCCGGCGCGTCGGTCAATGCCTGTTCATGCGCCCGCCGGCGCGCGCGGCGCCGGCGACTCAGGCCTGCACCCGATAGTGCGACCAGTCCGGGCGCTTTGTACGCCAGCGGTACTCGAAAGTGAAGCCCGGCCAGTTCGCCACGTTGCGGCCGTGCTCGTTGACGTACCAGCTCTGGCAGCCCTTCTGCCACACCGACTCGCGCAGGCGCGCCTGCACCGCCTGGTTGAAGTCGTCCTGCGCCTGCGGCTGCACGTCGAGGTAGCGCAGGCGCTCGCCGACCAGGCGCGACACGCACTGGCGGATGTAGGTCATCTGGCTTTCCAGCATGAAGATGATCGAGCTGTGGCCGAGGTTGGTGTTGGGGCCGTAGACCATGTACAAGTTGGGGAAGCCGGTAACGGTCATGCCGAGGTAGGACTCGGCACCCTCGCGCCAGGCTTCGTTGAGGTCGCGGCCGCCGAGCCCGGTGACGCGCATGGGCGCGAGGAACTCGGTGGCACGGAAGCCGGTGCCGTAGATGATCACGTCGACGTCATGGTGCACGCCGTCGGCACCGGTGATGCCGGTGGCATCCACCGAGCGCACACCGCCGTTGACCACGCTCACGTGCGGCTGCGCCAGCGCCGGGAAGTAGTTGTTGGAGAGCAGGATGCGCTTGCAGCCGATGGGATCGGTCGGCGTCAGCTTCTCGCGCAGGGCGCGGTCCGGCACCTGGCTCCTGAGCATGCGGCGGAACTGCAGCAGCGGCATGGACAGGAACTTCTGCATGGAGGTGAACGCCAGCGCGCGGTATTCGTGCGTCACGTACTGCAGGTTGCGGCTGCCGTGCTGCAGCGCCGGCGCCTGCTCGAAGGCCAGCGTCTCCAGCGCGTGATAGCCGCGGTCCGGCTTCGGGATCACGTACGGCGCCGAGCGCTGGATCAGCACCAGGCTCTTCACCTTGGGCACGATCTCGGGCACGAACTGGATGGCGCTGGCGCCGGTGCCGACCACCGCCACGCGCTTGCCGGCGAGGTCGATGTCATGGCGCCAGCGCGCGGAGTGGAAAACCTCGCCGCGGAAGCTGTCGATGCCGGGCACGTTCGGATACGCCGGCCGGTTGAGCTGGCCGGTGGCGGTGATCAGCGCCCGCGCGCGGTAGACATCGCCGGCGGTGGTGGTGACCGTCCAGCTGCCATCGGCCTCGTCGAAGGCGGCCGTGGCCACTTCGCTGCGGAAACGCACCTGCGGCGTGACTCCGAACTGGTCGGCGACGCGGCGGATGTAGCCGTGGATCTCGTCCTGGCCGGCGTACTTGCGCGACCAGCGCGCGTTGGGCGCGAACGAGAAGGAATAGAGGTGCGAAGGCACGTCGCAGGCGGCGCCGGGATACTGGTTGTCGCGCCACACGCCGCCGACATCGTCGGCCTTCTCCAGGATCAGGTAATCGCTGATGCCGGCCTGCTGCAGCTGCACGGCCATGCCGATGCCGCCGAAACCGGTGCCGATGATCAGCGCGTCGAGCAGCGCCGGCTTTGCCGCTGCCTGCACCGCTGCCTGCGCGACTGCGGCGGCGGCCGGTTTCGCGGCGGGCTTGCGCGCGGCCGGCCGCTTGGTG
>NZ_PTQZ01000224.1 GCF_002943415.1 Amnimonas aquatica
CTGGTAGGCATAGGCAACGGCTATGTGGTGGAGGTGCGCGAGCGCCGGCTCTACCTGCAGTCGCGCCTGCTGGAGCTGGAGAAGCGCCAGCTCAACAAGCTCTCCGAACGCCTGGTGCAGCTGGCCCGCGAGGACGGCCTGACCGGGCTGGCCAACCGCCGCCATTTCAACGACAGCTTCCTGCTGGAGTGGGAGCGCGGCCGGCGCGAGCGGCACCCGGTGGCGCTGCTGTTCGCCGATGTCGACCATTTCAAGGCCTACAACGACAACCATGGTCATCTCGAAGGTGACCGCGCGCTGGTGACCATCGCCGGCGTGCTGCGCTCGGTCGCCACCCGCCCCGGCGACCTGGCGGCGCGCTACGGCGGCGAGGAGTTCGTGCTGCTGCTGCCCAACACCGACAGCGCCGGCGCCGCCGAGGTGGCGCGCCAGCTGCTCGCGGCGGTGGACGAGAAGGCGCTGCCGCACAAGGCCTCGTCGGTGGGCAGCCATGTCACGGTCAGCATCGGCGTCGCCTCGGTGGTGCCGGACGTGCACTTGGCGCCGGCGCAGCTGATCGACCGCGCCGACGCCGCGCTCTACGAGGCCAAGGGCGCCGGCCGCCACCGCGTGGTGGTCAGCGAGCTGTCCTAGTCCCGGCCATCGGGTCCGCGGGGGGCAGGGCGGATGCCGCTGCCCGGCGTGCCGGCATGGCCCGGGGCGTCTGGCGCGCGGGTGGCGTCAGCGCGTACAATGCGCGCCGCATCCGGAGCGGTCCGGGCCCATGAGGCCGCGCGCCGCCCGACCCTCATATTCCTGCCCGTGAGTTCCGACATGTCCGACATCAAGAAAGTCGTGCTGGCTTATTCCGGTGGTCTCGACACCTCCGTGATCGTGCGCTGGCTGCAAGACCAGTACCAGTGCGAAATCGTCACCTTCACCGCCGACCTCGGCCAGGGCGAGGAAGTCGAGCCGGCGCGCGCCAAGGCGCAGGCCATGGGCATCAAGGACATCTTCATCGAGGACCTGCGCGAGGAGTTCGTGCGCGACTTCGTGTTCCCGATGTTCCGCGCCAACACCATCTACGAAGGCGAGTACCTGCTCGGCACCTCGATCGCGCGTCCGCTGATCGCCAAGCGCCTGGTCGAGATCGCCAACGAGACCGGCGCCGACGCCATCTCGCACGGTGCCACCGGCAAGGGCAACGACCAGGTGCGCTTCGAGCTCGGCGCCTACGCGCTGAAGCCGGGCATCAAGGTCATCGCGCCGTGGCGCGAGTGGGACCTGACCTCGCGTGAAACGCTGATGGCCTACGCCCAGCAGCGCGACATCCCGATCGATTTCGCCAAGGCCGGCAAGAAGTCGCCGTACTCCATGGATGCCAACCTGCTGCACATCTCCTACGAGGGCGGCGTGCTGGAAGACCCGTGGACCGAGTGCGAGGAATCCATGTGGCGCTGGTCGGTGTCGCCGGAGAAGGCGCCGGATGTCGCCACCTACATCGACCTGACCTTCGAGAACGGCGATGTGGTCGCCATCGACGGCGAGCGCCTGAGCCCGGCCACCGTGCTCACCAAGCTGAACCAGATCGGCGGCGCCAACGGCATCGGCCGTCTCGACCTGGTCGAGAACCGCTACGTCGGCATGAAGTCGCGCGGCTGCTACGAGACCCCGGGCGGCACCATCCTGCTCAAGGCGCACCGCGCCATCGAGTCGATCACCCTGGACCGCGAAGTCGCCCATCTCAAGGATGAACTGATGCCGCGCTACGCCTCGCTGATCTACAACGGCTACTGGTGGTCGC
Organism: Amnimonas aquatica; assembly: GCF_002943415.1. Taxonomy (GTDB): domain Bacteria; phylum Pseudomonadota; class Gammaproteobacteria; order Pseudomonadales; family Moraxellaceae; genus Perlucidibaca; species Perlucidibaca aquatica_A. The sequence continues at coordinate 1,784 of NZ_PTQZ01000224.1, forward strand.
CGGAGCGCCTGCTGCTGCAGGGCCTTATCGACGAGTCGCAGGTGCACGTGAACGGTGTCGTGCGCCTGAAGCTGTACAAGGGCAATGTCATCGTGGTCGGCCGCCAGTCGTCGAACTCGCTGTTCGACACCCGCATCTCGACCTTCGAGGATGACGGTGGCGCCTACAACCAGGCCGATGCCGCCGGCTTCATCAAGCTCAACGCGCTGCGCATGCGCATCGCCGCCAACAATGGCCGAGCGCTGCTGAAGTAAGCCGGTCGGTCTGTCGGGGTGCAGGGGGCGGCGTGTTTTCCCGTCGCCCCCTGCGCCCCGACAGACCGGCAGCATGCGAAAGGAACCCCGGCCATGCCGGGGTTCTTGCTTTGCGGCCGGCATGGCATGATGCGGCGAGCCGTATACAATTACGGAACAACAACAATACCGGCAGGAGCTGACGCCCATGAGCAACCCGATCAAGCAGGCCTTGCAGCGTGCCAGGGAGGCGCGCGAGCACGCCGGCACCGTGGCCGGCAATGCGCTGGACTGGGTGTTCCTGCGCGGCAGCCTGGTGCAGTCCGGCCTGACGCCCTACGAGACCCTGCTGTCCGGCGACCCCATGTCGCTGCGCTACTATCCGCCGCCCTACGAAGACGAGATTCCGCTGCCCGACGGCAGCCTGCTGCCGGTGCAGCGCGAGCGCCATCCGGTGCCGCTGGTGCTGGTGCCGCCGCTGGGCGTGACCACGGAAAGCTTCGACCTCATGCCGCACCGCAGCCTGGCGCGCTACATGTCGGCGCGCGGCTTCCATGTCTACCTGATCGACTGGGGCACGCCCGAGCGCCGCCATGCCCGCCTGCGCCTGAAGGACTATTCGCTGGACATGTTCTCCGAGGCCGTGGCCGAGGTGCGCCGCCATGCCGGGGTCAAGGACATCTCGCTCATGGGCTGGTGCATGGGCGGGCTGCTGTCGCTGATGTATGCCGGCGCCTCCGGCGACCAGCACATCCGCAACCTGATCACGGTGGCCAGCCCCATCGATTTCCGCGGCAGCGGCATGCCTGCGAAGCTGGCCTCGCTGGTCAGCAAGCCGGCGCACCTGG
>NZ_PTQZ01000225.1 GCF_002943415.1 Amnimonas aquatica
CCAGGGCATCGCACTTGCCGGCGGAACGGTTCCACACGGCCAGTTCGCAGTCCGCGGCCAGCAGGCGCTTGCAGAGGGGCAGCCCCATGAGGCCGATGCCGATGAAACCGATGCGCATGTCCGACTCCCGGAGGTGCAGGGGGCGCCAGTTTGCCCCGTCGGGCGGCATGGAGGAAGAGCAGGATGCTCGCGAGCGGATGCGGGCGGTGTGACGCAGGCGCCCGGCCGCGTATCGGAAGTGGCCGGGCGGCCGGGCAAGATGCTACTGTTGCCGGGTTGCCCCGGGCCGTTGTCCGCCGTTTCCGGCGGGGTCGATCGGGGTGTTGTCACCGCTGCCCGCACCACCACAACACGCTCACGGAGAAAAACAAGATGAGTGCTTTCGAACAGGCCCAGCTCGACGTCAAGACCCTCACCAAGCGCCCCGCCAACGAAGACATGCTGGCGCTCTACGCCCATTTCAAGCAGGCATCTGCCGGTGATGCCAGCGGCAGCCGCCCGGGCATGTTCGACATGGTCAGCCGCGCCAAGTACGACGCCTGGGCCGCGCTGAAGGGCATGAGCAAGGCGGCGGCCGAACAGGCCTACATCGACAAGGTCAATGCCCTGCTGCAGACCCACAAGTAATCGCCCCGTGCGGGGCCGCCGCCCTTGCCTGTCGCGGCGGCCTCGTTTCCAATAGCGTCTTCCCTTCCTGATCGCGGCAGCAACATGGTTTCTTCTTCAGCACCCTTGCAGGACGCCACTTCGGCCTTCAATCTCAAGGGTGGCTCGTTCACCGCCACCGTGCTCGAGCTGCTCTCCGTCCGGCCGGAGCACCTGCGTGCCCAGCTCGCTGCGCGCACGCTGGATGCCGCCGCCTGGCTGCAGCAGTCACCGGTCATCCTGAGCCTGGAAAAAGTGGCGGATGAAGCCGCCGACTGGGCGGCGCTGGTCGCGCTCTGCCGCGGTCATGGCGTCAGCGTGGTCGGCGTGCGTGCGCCCAAGTCCCTCCAGGACGGCCTGAAGGACCTGGGTGTGCCGGTGCTGTCGACGCTGCGGCGCAAGGGCGCCGAAGTGTCGCTGGATGGCGAGCCCGAGGTGGCGCCGCAATCGTCCGCCGCCGCGCCGGCGCAGGCTGCTGCGCAGACCCGCGTCATCACCCAGCCGGTGCGTGGCGGCCAGCAGATCTACGCCGCCGGCGACCTGGTCGTGCTGGCGCCGGTGAGTGCCGGCGCCGAGGTGCTGGCCGACGGCCACATCCACATCTACGGCCCGCTGCGCGGCCGCGCGCTGGCGGGTGTCCAGGGCAATGCCGAGGCCCGCGTGTTCTGCCAGGCACTGGAGGCGGAGCTGGTGTCGGTGGCCGGTCGCTACCGCGTGGCCGAGGATCTGCGCAAGAGCGGGCAATGGGGCAAGCCGACGCAGGTCCTGCTCAGTGCGGATGTGTTGAACCTGCAGGGACTTTGAACAATACTGGCGCAAATTTCACGTCATCGGCGGCGTACGTCGCGGCGTTGACGCATTCATCATGGGTTCTTCATTTTCATCAAAGGCCGGGCGGAGCCCCGGCGTCGGGGATGCTGTCTTGGCAAAGATCATTGTGGTGACTTCCGGCAAGGGTGGTGTGGGCAAGACCACCACCAGCGCCGCCATCGGAACCGGCCTGGCCATGCGCGGCCACCGCACGGTGCTGGTCGATTTCGACGTGGGCCTGCGCAACCTCGACCTGATCATGGGCTGCGAGCGGCGCGTGGTGTATGACTTCATCAACGTCATCCAGGGCGATGCCAGCCTCAACCAGGCGCTGATCAAGGACAAGCGCCTGGACAACCTGTACGTGCTGGCGGCCAGCCAGACCCGCGACAAGGACGCGCTCTCTGTCGAGGGTGTCGAGCGCGTGATCAATGATCTGGCGGCGCAGTTCGATTTCATCATCTGCGACTCGCCGGCCGGCATCGAGAAGGGTGCCCACATGGCCATGTATTTCGCCGACGAGGCGATTGTCGTGACCAATCCGGAAGTGTCTTCGGTGCGCGACTCCGACCGCATGCTGGGCCTGCTGTCGAGCAAGTCGCGCCGCGCCGAGCAGGGCCTGGAGCCGATCCGCGAGTCGCTGCTGCTGACCCGCTACAACCCGACGCGCGTGGAGACGGGAGAAATGCTCGCGGTGACCGACGTCGAGGAAATTCTCTCGATCAAGCTGCTGGGGGTCATTCCCGAGTCGCAGGCCGTGCTCAAGGCATCGAACCAGGGTGTCCCGGTGATCTTCGACGCCGAGAGCGACGCCGGGCAGGCCTACAGCGATGCCGTCGACCGCCTGCTGGGCGCCGATGTGCCGCACCGTTTCCTGGAAGTCCAGAAAAAGGGCATCCTGCAGCGACTGTTCGGAGGCTGACATGAGTTTCATGGATTTCTTCCGCAGCCAGAAAAAGCCGACCACGGCCGCCATGGCGAAGGAGCGCTTGCAGATCATCGTGGCGCACGAGCGTGGTCAGCGCAATCGGCCGGACTACCTGCCGCAGCTGCAGCGCGACATCCTCGAGGTGATCCGCAAGTACGTGCCGATCAGCGAGGACCAGGTGCAGGTCGATCTCGACAGCCAGGGCAACTGTTCCGTGCTGGAACTGAACATCACCCTGCCGGATCGCTGATGCCGCCGCCACCGGTCATGAGCCGGCGGCAGGATGCGGAGACATGAAAAAAGGCGGGGCGCCAGAAGCGCCCCGCCTTTTTTCATGTCCTGGCGAAGCAGGCGCTCAGCGGCGGACCAGCTGGCCGCCCTCCAGGCGCACGCGCTCGCCCACGCTCACCTGCGGGTCGACCGGGTAGCTGTACACGTCGCTGCGGCCGTCTTCGAACTGCACGCTGACGTTCCAG
>NZ_PTQZ01000226.1 GCF_002943415.1 Amnimonas aquatica
GGATCGGCACGCTGGAGGAGGCGACGGCGCGTGACCGCCGCGAGCGCGAATGGCAGCAGGGGCGCGAGCAGCGCGAGCCGGTGCGCACCCTGCTGGTCGCCCTGCGTCATGCACGTGCCGGCGAACTGGCGAAAATGCTCGCCGGTGGCGGCGGCGAGCGCCTGCTGGGGCCGCGTGGCCGCATCGATGCCGATGTCCGCACCAACACCCTGCTGCTGACCGATACCGAGGTCCGTCTGGCGCAGTGGCAGGACTGGCTGGCGGAGCTGGACCGCCCGGGCCGGCAGGTGCTGATCGAGACCCGGCTGGCAGCGGTGTCGCGCAATACGGCACGCAGCCTGGGCGCGCGCTGGCGGCTGGCGGTACCTGGTGCGGCGGGGCAGGTGCCGCTGGCCGTGGCCGGTGCCGAGGCCTCGGTGCTGAGCTACGGCCTGCTCGGCATCGACGGGAGAACGCTGGACCTGGAGCTGTCTGCGCTGGAGTCGGAGGGCGACGGCGAGGTCATCGCGCGGCCCAGCGTCATGACCGCCGAGCAGCAGAAGGCGCGTATCGCTTCCGGGCAGCAGATTCCCTACCAGGAGACCACGCACAGTGGCGCCAGCACCACGCGCTTCGTCAATGCCGAGCTGAGCCTCGAGGTCATGCCAGCCATCGCGCCCGACGGCGGCATCCAGCTCGATATCGCGCTCAGTCACGACAGCCCCGGCGAAATACAGGCCGGCGGCGCGCGCGCCATCGAAACCAATCGGCTGTCAACTCAGGTACGATTGCAGGATGGTCAGACGCTCATGCTCGGCGGTATTTTCCGCACGCAGGCCGCGCAGGGTGTCAGCCGGGTGCCCGGGCTCGGTAAAATGCCCCTGCTCGGACATCTGTTCAGGCGCCAGGTGGCGCGCAGCGACCGGCAGGAACTCCTGATTTTCGTGACCCCGCGACTGGTCACCGGCGCAGCCGCCGGAGACGCGTGCGCGGCAGAGATGGCAGATGGCGCAGTCGACAGTTCAGAACATTTTCCTGGTCGGGCCGATGGGTGCCGGCAAGACCACCATCGGTCGCCAGCTGGCTGATCTGCTGCGCTGGGAGTTCGTCGACTCCGACCACGAAATCGAGGCCCGCACCGGCGCCGACATTCCCTGGATCTTCGACATCGAGGGCGAGGCCGGTTTCCGGCTGCGCGAGGAGCAGGTCATCGACGCGCTGACCCAGCGCCGGCACATCGTGCTGGCCACCGGTGGCGGTGCGGTCACCCGCGAACAGAATCGGCGGCACCTGCATGACCGGGGCACGGTCATCTATCTGGAAACGCCGGTCGAGCGCCAGCTCGAGCGCACCGCCCGCGACCACAACCGGCCGCTGCTGCGCACCCCCGATCCGCGCGCGCGCCTGACCGAGCTGCTGAGCCAGCGCGACCCGCTGTACCGCGAGGTCGCGCACCACATCATGCCGACCGAGCGGGGCAGCGCCCGCGAGGTGGCCTGGCATATCCTGCAGGCCCTGGGCATGCGCTGAAACGACACGGAAAATGACGAACATGCAAAAGCTGGAAGTGCAGCTGGGCGAGCGCAGCTACCCGATCTTCATCGGCGAGTCGCTGCTGGACCGCCCCGAGTGCCTGCTCCCCTACATTCGTGGTCGCCAGGTGCTGCTGGTCAGCAACGAGACCGTGGCGCCGCTGTACGCCGAGCGCGTGCGCAAGGTGCTGGCTGATGGCGGCCTGACCGTGGCCGAGGCCATCCTGCCCGATGGCGAGGCCTACAAGGACTGGCAGCACCTGAACCTGATCTTCGATGCCCTGCTCGCGGCCCGCTTCAGCCGCAAAGCGACACTGGTCGCGCTTGGCGGCGGCGTGGTGGGCGACATGACCGGCTTCGCCGCCGCCTGCTACCAGCGTGGCGTCGACTTCATCCAGATCCCGACCACGCTGCTGGCGCAGGTGGACTCGTCGGTGGGCGGCAAGACCGGCATCAATCACCCGCTGGGCAAGAACATGATCGGCGCCTTCATGCAGCCGCGCGTGGTGCTCGCCGACACCACGGTGCTGCGCAGCCTGCCGGATCGCGAGTATTCGGCGGGGCTGGCCGAGGTCATCAAGTACGGCCTGATCCGCGATCTGCCTTTCCTGGAATGGCTGGAGCGGCACATGGACGGCCTCATGGCGCGTGACCCCGCGCTGCTGGCCGAAGCCATCCTGCGTTCCTGCCGGAACAAGGCGGAGGTGGTCGCCGCCGACGAGCTCGAGCAGAACGATCTGCGTGCCCTGCTCAACCTCGGGCACACCTTCGGACATGCCATCGAGACCGCCATGGGCTATGGCAGCTGGCTGCACGGCGAGGCGGTCGCGACCGGCATGCTGATGGCCGCTGATCTGTCTTGGCGCGAAAACTGGATTTCGCACCAAGATGTGGCTCGCATTCGCACCATATTGGTGCGATCAGGTCTTCCGGTGGTGCCGCCGCCGGTGTCGCCGGACGAATTCCTGCGTCACATGGCGGTCGACAAAAAAAATATCGACGGCCGCCTGAGGCTGGTTCTGCTGCGCCAGCTGGGCCGGGCGGTGGTCACCGACGAGGCTGACCGGGGGCGTCTTGTGGCGACGCTGATGGCGGGCGAGCATCTCGGGCAGGCGTGATCCGGAGGAAGGTTTTCATGATCGAGCAGTGGCGCAATCAGCGTTTCCTGGGGCAGCTCCTGCTGCTGGCTTTCGTGGTGTCGGTGCTGCTGCTGTGGGCGCTCACGCCGGTGAATGGCGGCTTGCCCGAGCGCCTGCTCGGCAATATCGCGCTGTCACGCGAAGAGGGCCTGGATGCCGGCTTCGGCGCTTTTCCGGAGCTGGTCAAGGATCA
>NZ_PTQZ01000227.1 GCF_002943415.1 Amnimonas aquatica
CGGTAAGAGACTGATACATCCTTGCGACCAGCCCAGTAGGCGTCTGACGCCTCCTTCAACGTCATGGCCTGGCGACTGATGCGACGCGGAGCCATCGGGTCCTTGCCGTCGATCAAGGCCTTCTTTGCCTCATCGCGCTTGGCCCGCGCCTCGGACAGCGACACCTCTGGGTACGGCCCCAGACTCATGGTCTGCGGCTTGCCCGCTACGCGATAGGCCAGACGCCAAGTGCGCGAGCCAGTTGCGGAAACATAAAGATGCAACCCACCGCCATCAAAAAGCTTGTAGGGCTTCTCGGCGGGCTTGGCGCCCTTGCAACGGGCATCGGTCAAGGTGTTTGTAGGCATCGTGCCGCCCTCTCCCGATTCGTACCTACAGCGATACCTACAGACCGGCTGTGGTGAACCGTGGATTTCGGTGGTGAAGCGAGGGCTATCGTGCAAAAGAAAACCCCCGGAAGCCTTGAGAATACTGGGCTTTGCGGGGGTTATCTAGGGGTATTGCCAACCATGTTGGACTTGATCTGGCGGTGAGAGAGGGATTCGAACCCTCGATACGGGGTTACCGTATACACACTTTCCAGGCGTGCTCCTTCAACCACTCGGACACCTCACCGGGGGCGACGACAGTGTACTACCACCGTCGCGGCGCGCAATCCTAGCGGATGACCGCCCCCTTGGCAAAGGCTTTTTCCGACCCGGACGGCTTGGCGGGCGCGTCGGACGGGTGCAAAATCGCCGGCCCGTACAAAAGGCAGGCAGTCCGGCAGACCGGCTCCCGCCAACGAGGTAGGTATGCAAGCAGCAGCGACAGGCCGGAACGGCATCCGTCACCAGATCGCGCTGACCGCCGGCGCGCTGGGCGTGGTCTTCGGCGACATCGGCACCAGCCCGCTCTACGCGCTCAAGGTCTGCTTCCAGATGGGCCACCTGGATATCGGCCACGACAATGTGGTGGGCATCCTGTCGCTGATCTTCTGGTCGCTGACGCTGATCATCTCGCTCAAGTACATCGCCTTCATCATGCGTGCCGACAACAACGGCGAAGGCGGCATCATGGCGCTGCTGGCGCTGGCGCTGCGCGCGCAGTACCGCCACGCCTGGCTGCGCCCTGTGGTGGTGGCCATCGGCCTGTTCGGCGCCGCGCTGTTCTTCGGCGACGGCATGATCACCCCGGCCATCTCCGTGCTGTCGGCGGTGGAAGGCCTGCAGATCGCGGCGCCACAGCTGCAGAACTTCGTCATTCCCATCACCATCGCGATCCTGGTCGGGCTGTTCATGATCCAGCGCCACGGCACGGCCTCGGTGGGCAAGCTGTTCGGCCCGGTCATGCTGGTGTGGTTCCTGACGCTGGCGGCGCTGGGCATACGCGGCATCCTGCACACGCCGACCATCCTCGAGCTGGTGAACCCTTACTGGGCGCTGCACTTCATTGCCGGCAACCCGGTCACCGCCTTCGTCACGCTGAGCGCGGTGGTGCTGACCATCACCGGCGGCGAGGCGCTGTACGCCGACATGGGCCACTTCGGCCGCAAGCCGATCCGCCGCGCCTGGTTCCTGGCGGTGTTCCCGGCGCTGATGCTGAACTACGCCGGCCAGGGCGCGCTGCTGCTGTCCGATCCGGAGGCCATCGCCAATCCGTTCTACAGCCTGGCGCCGGACTGGGCGCTCCTGCCGCTGGTGGTGCTCGCCACCATGGCTGCGGTGACCGCCTCGCAGGCGGTGATCACCGGCGTGTTCTCGATCGCCCGCCAGGCCATGCTGCTGGGCTACCTGCCGCGCTTCGAGGTTCGCCACACCTCGGCGCGCGAGATGGGCCAGATCTACATGCCCTTCTTCAACTGGACGCTGCTGGCGACCATCATCCTGCTGGTACTGACCTTCCGCAGCTCCGACAACCTCGCCGCCACCTACGGCATCGCGGTGACCATGACCATGATCTGCGACGTGCTGCTCATGGTGGTGGTGGCGCACAAGCTCTGGGGCTGGCGCCCAGGCCTGGCGATCCTGTTCGTGCTGCCCTTCCTGCTCGTCGACCTGGCCTTCTTCGCCGCCACCACGCTGAAGATCATCCAGGGCGGCTGGTTCCCGCTCTTCGTCGGCTTCTCGGCCTTCTTCATCATGGCCACCTGGAAGCGCGGCCGGCACATCCTCGGCGAGCGTCTGTCAGCCGAGACCATGCCGCTGAACCTGTTCATCAACAGCATCGGCGCCGGCGTCGGCCAGACCGTGCCGGGCACGGCCATCTTCATGACCGGCTCGCACCAGTACGTGCCGCACGCGCTGCTGCACAACCTCAAGCACAACAAGATCATCCACGAGCGCAACGTGCTGCTGACCATGGTGATCCGCGACGTGCCCTTCGTGGATGATGCGCAGCGCCTGAGCATCGAGCAGGTGGCGCACGAGTTCTACCTGGTCACCGCCGCCTACGGCTTCAAGGAACAGCCGGACATTCCCGAGCTGTTCAAGCTCAGCGCTACCCAGGGCATGGCCTTCGACATGATGGACACCAGCTTCTTCATGTCGCGCGAGCGCATCATTCCCGCCGGCCGCCACGGCATGTCGCGCTGGCGCGAGAAGATCTACGTCATGATGGCGCGCAACGCCTCGGCGGCCACCGACTTCTTCCACATCCCCAGCAACCGCGTGGTGGAAATGGGCACGCAGGTCGTGCTCTGAGGCGCCATGCCGCCGCGCTCTGGCGCGGCGGCATGGCGCGCACCGCGTCCCCTCAAGCGCCGGCCCTGATCCGGGCGGATGCCTCAGCGCGGATACACCAGCGACACGTCGAGCGGCGCCGGGCTGGCC
>NZ_PTQZ01000228.1 GCF_002943415.1 Amnimonas aquatica
TCCCGCCGGACAGGACGCCCCGGCCAGCGCGAAGGCGACCGCCCGGCCGCGCAAGCCGCGTGCGAAAAAGACCGCGACAACGGCGAGCACCGCCGCCGAGCCGGCGCCGGAGCCAGCACCGCCGGCCCCGGCAGAAACCGCGGCCGAAGACGACATGCCGCCACGCCGGCAGACCGCCGCGAAGAAGGCCGCCGGCAAGACCCGCCGCACCGCGGACAGCAATGAGGCCGTACCCTCCGCACGCGCCGTGGTGCGCAATGCCCGCGAAGTCGCGCGCAACGCCCGCCAGGCCGCACGCGATATCGGCGAGCGCGCCGGACGCACCATGCGCGAAGTCGCCGATGTCGCCAGCGAGGCCGCCCGGGAAGTCGCCGGCATGGCATCGGAAACCGCCAAGGGCGTGGCGGAAATGGCCGGCGACACCGCGCGCAACGCCATCCAGATTGCCTCCGAGGGCGCCCAGGTCATGGCCCAGCTCGCCGAGGACGGCGCCAAGGTCGCGGCCCAGCTCGCCGGCGACACCGCCAAGGCCGCCGGACAGATCGCCCGCGAGGTCGCCCTGCAGATGGCCCAGGCCTATCTGCGCAAGTCCACGCTGACCCTGCCGCTGCCGGAGAGCCTGCTCAACAAGCAGGTGCGCAAAATGGTTCAGGATCACCCGAGCGTCGACCACCTCACGGTCTACTGCGGCGACGACCGCCTCACCGTGGCGGTGGACGGCCACCACAACCGCCTGGTCTACACGCTGGAGCTGGAGTTCGACGTGCTGGAGTGCCGCATTTCGCGGCACGAGCGCTACCTGCGCGTGCGCCAGGTCGACGAGAGCCTCGACGCCCAGTTCCGCCAGTCCAACATCGTGGCGAGCTGGCTCACCCGCCAGGTCGGCCGCGGCGCGTTCTATGTCGCCAACCGCCTGCCGACGCGCTCGCCGGTGAACATGGCGCTGCAGGACATCCCCGGCGTCAGCCGCGAAGGCCCGCGCCTGTGGCGCATCGACCTGAACCGGACCGAGCTGGCCGACCTGTTCAGCAACCGCACATGGATGGTCGATAAGCTGCTCAGCCTGACCGACCTCAGCGTGCTGCCCGGCCTGACCACCTTGCGCGACAGCCGGGAGCTGCTGATGCAGCTGGTCAATCAGTTCGAGATCCGCGACCTGCGCGTGCGGCCGGGCCGCATCGAGGTGCTGGTGGGCATCAACCCGGGCTGAGCCGGTAACGCAGTCGGAGCGGTGTTTCCCGAGCCCTGCCGGAAAACACCGCCGCCGCTCACAGGCCCTGGCGGGCGAGCTTCTTCAGACCCTGGCGGATCGGCGTTTCCAGCGCCTTCTTCACCANACGCCGTAGTGGTTCTTCACCGGCCAGCCACCCTTGGTGATGGTGTACTCGATCAGCGTGTTCTCTTCCGCCTTGGTCACCGTCTCTTCCAGCGACAGGCCGCCCGGCAGCCCCAGCCGGCGCACCGAGCCGACGCCATTGACCGAGCCCTGGCCATCACGCACGCGCTTGATCTTGGCCGGGAAGATCGCCACCAGCTTTTCGTGATCGCTCAGGAAGGCATAGAGCTTGTCGACGGAAAACGGGAAAGCCTGGACCACCTCGATGTGCTGCGACGCCATGTCTACCTCGCTTGTAGTTCTGTTTTGAAAATGCACAACGTCAGATTTTGACGATACCCGATCATGCCCTGCCGTCCGGCGGCCGGCAAGCGGAAACGACCGTCAGGTCAGCACGTAGCGATCGAGCGCCTGCAGCACCTGCTCGCGCAGGTCCTCGCGCTCGTTGGCGAGGTGGTGCGAGGCCTCGGGAATGTCGACCTGGCGCTCGACCCAGGTCCGCCGGCGGATGAAATCGACGTTGTAGCGCCAGTCCACGGTCTCGTCGCGACCGCCCTGTACCACCGTCAGCGGGTAGCGGCACGCCGGCAGCGCCTGCAGGCGCGCCTCCCAGCGGATCACGCTGCCCAGCCAGCGCAGCGGAATGTGGCGGGCCTGGAACGGATCGCGGTGCCAGATCAGGTCGATGAAGTCGGGGTCGGCGCTGCTGCGGCGGAAATGCCGCGGCACGCTGCGCCGGATGCCGCGCAGCAGGCGGTGCCCCATGCGCACCTTGCGCCACTGCGCGATGCGCACCAGCGGCGCCCACAGCTGCACGCGCCGGAACAGCGGCCGCTCGCCCGCCGCCAGCGATGACAGCACGTGATCGAGCAGGATGCCGCCGCCGGTGCTCTGCCCCACCGCCACCCAGGGACCGGGCAGCCAGGGCTGCAGCGCCGCCAGCAGGTCGCGCAGCACTTCCTGGTAATGCTGGAAGTCCTCGATGTCGCCGGTCTCGCCGGATGACAGGCCGTGCCCGGGCAGGTCGATGGCCACCACGGCGTAGCCGCGCGCCAGCCCGCGGCGAATGACATGGGTGAACAGGCCGGCATGATCGAAGTAGCCGTGCAGCACCAGCAGCGTGCCGCGCGCCCGGGCCGGCGGCTGGTAGACATGGGTGGCGATCTGGTAGCCCCAGGCTTCGACCCAGCCCAGGTCATGGCGCACACCCGCCTCGGCGATGGCATCGAAACCGAAGAAATGGCAGTAGTCGGCGAGCGCACCCCGCGCCGGCGCACGCACATCGAGATCCAGCGGCGGCAGCGCCTGCCGGGCCTGATCGATGGAAAATGCTGTTGCCGTCCGGCCCGGTTCCGCCATGCCCGCCTCGTGCTGCTGGCGACCCGGCCCGGACCGCCTCATAATGGGGCGAGCTTACCGAGGATTCGAGCCCCATGCA
>NZ_PTQZ01000229.1 GCF_002943415.1 Amnimonas aquatica
CCGGCACCTGGCGGAGGAATACCTGCTCGACCCGCACCTGACGCTGAACGACATTGCCGGGCTGCTCGGCTTCTCCGAGCAGAGCGCCCTCACCCGCGCCTTCCGGCGCTGGCACGGCATCGGCCCGAAAGCCTGGCGCCGGCAGTCGGCGGCGCATCAGGCCAGCGGTTTCATCTCGCGGTCCAGTGGCTTCATCTCGCGGTCATAGCTGGCCAGCACCGGCATGGTCAGCGGCTCGACGCTGTCGAGCGCGGCCAGGCGGGCGCGGAAGTCGGCGAGGATCTCGGCGCGCTTTTCCGGGCTCAGGTAGGGAATGTGGTAGCCGGTGAACGGCGGCAGCACGCTCAGGCCGGTGTAGGCCAGCGTGCCCTGCAGCACCGGCTTGAGGATCTGCGTCATGTCGCCGTGGATGCCGCCTTCCGACAGCATGTAGTCACGCCCGCCGCAGGTCAGCACCAGCCAGCCGCGCTTGCCCGCCAGCGAGCCCTGGTCGTAGAAGCGGCGGCCGCCGTAGACGCGGCCGGAGACCAGCACGCGGTCGAACCAGCCCTTGAGGATGGCCGGCACCGAGAACCAGTACAGCGGGAAGGTGAAGATGATCAGGTCGGCGGCCATGACCTTGGCCAGCTCGGCCTCGATGTCGGCGGCCAGCGTGCCGGCTTCGGCGTTGGCGCGCTGCTCCAGGGCGTAGTTCATGTATTCCGGGTTGCCGCGCGAGCCGAAGTCGGCGGCGCTGGCGACCGGGTTCCACTGCATGGCGTAGAGGTCAGACACCACGACCTCGTGGCCGGCGGCGGTCAGGTCCGCGATCGCGGCATCCTTGAGGGCGGCGGTGAACGATTGCGGCTCTGGGTGCGCGTGGACGATCAGGACCTTCATGACATCTCCTTGGAAAAATGGATTCAGCGGTATTCGCGACCCTGGTGGCGCAGCCAGCCGTGCTCGTGGCGGTCGCGCGGGTCGTGGTGGGTCCAGTGGATGACCCCGCCCTTGTCATTCCACTCGTAGACACCGTAGAAGGCGACGCGCTCGCCCGCCGACAGGCCGCCGATGCGCGGCGCCAGGTCGATATTGTGTGCCACCAGCACGGTGCGGCCGTCATCCAGGCGCAGCAGGAAGCGCTGGTGGCGGCTGCCTTCGTTGTCATCCGGCAGGATGCGGCTGACCGTGCCCTCGCCGAGCACCTGCAGGCCGCCCCGGCGGGCGACGTAGGCCTTGCCGATGGCGGCGTTGCCGGCGGCGATCTGCTCCGCCGTCAGCGACCCGCCTGCAACCGCCGGGGCATGCGCCGGGCTGGTGGCGGTCGCCGTGTCCGTGGCGACCGGTTCGCCGCCCGGCAGTAGCCAGCGCTGGCCGGCGAAGACCGCCAGCGCCAGCAGCAGCCACAGCCACCAGGCCGAACCCCTGCGCAGCGACGACATGCCGCTCACCGGTTCACATCGACCACGACACGGCCGCGCACGCGGCCGGCCATGAGGTCTTCGGCGGTGGTGATGACCTCGTCCAGGCCGATCTCGCGTGCGCCGATCAGCGCCAGGCGGTCGGCCGGCAGGTCGCGGGCCAGGCGCTGCCAGGCGCGCTCGCGCAGGGCGCGCGGCGCCATCACGCTGTCGATGCCGATCAGGCGCACGCCGCGCAGGATGAACGGCGCCACCGAGGCCGGGAAATCCATGCCCTGGGCCAGGCCGCAGGCGGTGACCACGCCGCCGTAGCGGACCTGGGCGCAGGCGTTGACCAGGGTGTGCGAACCGACGCAGTCGACGACGGCGGCCCAGCGCTCTTTCTGCAGCGGCTTGCCGGGCTGGTCGAGGGTGTCGCGGCCGACCACCTCGGCGGCGCCGAGCTGGCGCAGGAAATCGGCTTCGGCGGCCTTGCCGGTGGCCGCCACCACGCGGTAGCCGAGGTGCGCGAGGATGGCCACCGCCACCGAACCGACGCCGCCGGTGGCGCCGGTCACCAGCACGTCGCCATCTTCCGGCTGCACGCCCTGCTGCTCCAGCGCCAGCACCGACAGCATGGCGGTGTAGCCGGCGGTGCCGATGGCCATGGCATCACGCGCGGACAGGCCGGCGGGCAGGCGCACCAGCCAGTCGCCCTTGAGCGCGGCCTGCTGCGCCAGGCAGCCCCAGTGGGTCTCGCCCACGCCCCAGCCGTTGAGGATGACCTCGTCGCCTTCGCGCCAGGCCGGGTGGCTGCTCTCCAGCACGCGGCCGGCGCCGTCGATGCCGGCCACCATGGGCCACTGGCGCACCACCGGCGAACGGTTGGTGATGGCCAGGCCATCCTTGAAGTTCAGGGTCGAGTACTGCACCGCGATGCGCACGTCGGCATCGGGCAGCTGTGCCTGCTCGATGTTAGCGACGGTGGCGCGGAAACCGCTCTCGGGCTTTTCCAGCAGGATGGCGCGAATGCTCACGAAGACATCTCCCGGGTCATGGACGGGGCACCCGCGCGGCGTCGCGGCAGCGACACGCCCGGGCTCGGAAAGTTTCCGATAGTCGTTCGCGGCAAGGGAAATGACAAGCGCCGGTGCGGCGCGGGCAGCACTTTGTCGTCAGCGGCGGGAATCGCGGCCGGCCCCGGGCCTGACGGAATCAGGCCCGGCCGCGCCCGGATCAGGCGTAGTAGTCGACCTGGCCATCGCCGCTGTGGCCGGCGACCGGTCCGGCGGCATCGGCCACGCCGGGCTGGCTGTCACCCGGACGGCCGCGGGCACCGGTGTCGCCCTGCCCGCCCTGACCTGTCGCCATGCCGCCGGGCTGGCTGCCGGAC
>NZ_PTQZ01000023.1 GCF_002943415.1 Amnimonas aquatica
CTGATCTCGAGGCGCAGCCGCAGCTGCCGTTCGCCGAATTCCTCGACCGCTACTTCGCTGACTGACCAGGAGTGATGCCATGCCGTGGATCCCGACGTTCCGCCAGACCAACCTGCTGATCGCGGCGCTGGCCGCCGTGGCCATCGCGGCCGCGCTCTATCTGCAGCATGTGGAAGGTCTGGAGCCCTGCCCGCTGTGCATCTTCCAGCGCATCGCCGTCATGGCCACAGGCGCCGTGGCGCTGGTCGCGGCACTGCATGGTCCGGCCGGCTGGGGCCGGCGCGTCTATGCCGCGCTGACTTCGCTGGCGGCGCTGGCCGGCGTGGTGGTGGCCGGTCGTCATGTCTGGCTGCAACACCTGCCGCCGGAGCAGGTGCCGGCCTGCGGCCCGGGCCTCGAATACTGGCTGGCGGCATTCCCGCTGCAGGAGGTCGTGCGCCAGGTGTTCCAGGGCTCGGGCGAGTGCGCCAAGGTCGACTGGGTGCTGTTCGGGCTCACGCTGCCGGGCTGGACGCTGGTCATGTTCACCGGCCTGCTGGCGCTGACGCTCTGGCAGCTTGTCCGTCGACGCTGAGTACTGTGGCGTGACATGAAAAGGCCGGGCAATGCCCGGCCTTTTCATGTGTCATGCGCAGGTCACTTCTTCGGCTTGGCGGCCGGCTTCGCAGCTGGCTTGGCGGCGGCAGCCTTCTCGATGCCCTGCAGCTCGACCTTGAAGTGCAGCACGGCGTTCGGCGGGATCGGGCCGGCACCGGCTTCGCCATAAGCCAGCGCGGACGGGATGAAGAACTCGTAGGTCGAGCCCACCGGCATCAGCTGCAGGCCCTCGGTCCAGCCCGGGATCACCTGGTCGAGCTGGAACACGGCCGGCTCGCCGCGGTTGTAGGAGCTGTCGAATACCGTGCCGTCGAGGAAGCGGCCCTCGTAGTGCACGCGGACGTTGTCCTTGGCTTTCGGCTTGGCGCCCTTGCCTTCGCTCACCACGCGATACTGCAGCCCGGAGCTGGTGACCTTGATGCCGTCGGCACGGGAGTTCTCGTCGAGGAAGGCTGCGCCGGCCTGGGCGTTCTCGGCTGCCAGCGCTTCCAGCTCGGCCTGCAGCTGTGCCAGGCGCTGCTCCTTGTAGCGGTTCACTGCGGCCGTGCGTTCCGGCGGCGTCAGCAGGCTTTCCTTGCGATCGAAGGCATCGCGGAAGCCGCGGATGAAGGTGTCGATGTCGAGGTCGGGAATCTGCTCCGCGCTGCCCTGACCGTTCATGTAGCCGATGCTGTAGGCGAACTGCTCGCGATCGTTCACCGGCTTCTTGCCGGTGTTCGGTGCCAGCACGGGCGAGGTGTTCTGGGCTGCTGCAATATCACCCGCCGCCATGGCGAGGGGAGACAGCGATGCGATGCCGGCGAGGGCCAGGGAAAATACCAGGTGACGCATTGAATCACTCCCGTGAGGATCGGATGGCGAATGCTTGGAGGATAAGGGCAAGCGGGTATCGATACCACCCCGCCGGAAAAGGGGGAATATCACCGACAAAATGCAGCGAACACCATTGACAGGTTCTCGCTTTTTTAAAAGTCATGGATTAACTTCAACGATGCGCCAACCTATCCAGAGAGGAAACGCCAATGCCCGCTGCAAACAAGAAAGCCACGCCGGTGAAGGCCAAAGCTGCTGAGGCAGCGAGTGCTGTCGAGGCCAAAGTGGAAAAGCTCAAAGCCGATGTTGAAAAGCAAGCCGTGAAACTGCGCGAGCAGATTCAGAAGGTCGTCGAGAAAGCCCAGCAAGAAGCCGAATCCTATGTCGATGCTGCCCGCAAGCTCGTCGACAAGGCCGAGGCCAGCTACAAGGAAGTCCAGGTCAAGTTCAAGCAGCAGATCGACAAGGCTGCCGGTGACAAGGAGCTCGTCAAGGTTCTGAAGGAGCGTACCCAGCAGGCCGAAGCCGAAGCCAAGGCTGCCGTCGCCGCCGCCAAGAAGGACTACGAGCAGGCCCGCAAGGCCATTACCCTGCTGCAGCAGAAGAGTGAGCTGAAGGCCTATGTCCAGGCCAAGATCAAGGGTGAAGCTGCCGCTGCCAAGAAGGCTGCGGCCAAGCCTGCTGCGAAGCCGGCGGCCAAGCCCGCTGTGAAGGTTGCAGCCAAGCCGGCGGCCAAGCCTGCTGCGAAGCCGGCAGCCAAGCCTGCTGCGAAGCCGGCGGCCAAGCCCGCTGCGAAGCCGGCGGCCAAGCCTGCTGCGAAGCCGGCGGCCAAGCCTGCTGCGAAGCCGGTGGCAACGCCCGCTGCGAAGCCGGCAGCCAAGCCTGCTGCGAAGCCGGTGGCCAAACCGACTGCGAAGCCGACCGCCAAGCCCACCGCGAAGCCGGCAGCCAAGCCTGCTGCGAAGCCGGCCGCCAAGCCGGTTGCGGCTGCGAAGCCCGCTGCTGCTGCACCGGCCCCGGCCGCTGCTGCCCCGGCTGCCGCTCCTGCCACGACGCCGACCACGCCGTCCGCCTCGTAAGCTTGCTACACTGCGGCAACAGCAACGGGCCTTCGGGCCCGTTGTTCTTTCTGTCATTGCTGCGGGTGCTCCATGATCCTTGCTGAAAACCTCAGTCTGCTGCGCGGCGGTCGTCCGCTGTTCGAGAAGGCCGGCTTCACCATCCATCCGGGCTGGCATGTCGGTCTGACCGGCAACAATGGTTGCGGCAAGAGTTCCCTTTTCGCGCTCCTGCGCCGCGAGCTGCAGGCGGATACCGGCAGCCTGCAGCGTCCGGCCATCTGGACGGTCGCGCACATGGCCCAGGAAGTGGCCGCGCTGCAGCAGCCGGCGATCGAATACGTGCTCGATGGCGATGCCGAATGGCGCGAGCTGGACTCCGCGCTGGCCGACATCGAGACCATGGACGGCAATGAGGTGGGTCGCCTGTTCGCCCGTTACGAGAGCATCGACGGTTACACGGCACGCTCGCGTGCGGCCCAGCTGCTCGCCGGCCTGGGTTTCGCCGAGGCTGACCAGCAGCGTCCGGTGGCCGAGTTCTCCGGTGGCTGGCGCATGCGCATCAACCTCGCCCAGACCCTGATGTGCCGCTCCGACCTGCTGCTGCTGGACGAGCCCACCAACCACCTCGACCTCGACGCCATCCTGTGGCTGGAGGACTGGCTGCGCGCCTACCCCGGCACGTTGCTGGTGGTGTCGCACGACCGTGATTTCCTCGATGCCGTGGTGGGCCACATCCTGCACATCGAGATGGGCACCATCACGCATTACCGCGGCAACTATTCCACCTTCGAGCGCACCCGCGCGGAGCGTCTGGCGCAGCACCAGCAGGCGTTCGAGAAACAGCAGCAGCAGGTCGCGCACCTGCAGTCGTTCGTGGAGCGTTTCCGTGCCAAGGCATCCAAGGCGCGGCAGGCGCAGAGCCGCCTGAAAGCGCTGGAGCGCATGACGCTGAGCGCACCGGCGGAGATCGACTCCGGCCTGGAGATCCGTTTCCGCGCACCGGATCGCCTGGTCAGTCCGCTGCTGCGTCTCGATGAGGCCGACATCGGCTATGACGGCGTGCCCTGGCTGCGCCATGTCCAGCTCGGCCTGTACCCGGGCGCGCGCATGGCCCTGCTCGGTCCCAACGGCGCCGGCAAGTCGACACTGGTGAAGGCGCTGGTGGGCGAGCTGCCGCTGCTCGCGGGCACGCGCCTGATCAGCGAGCACACCCGCATCGGCTATTTCGCCCAGCACCAGGTCGACCATCTCGATGTCCGTGCTACACCGCTGCTCATGCTGCAGCGCCTGAGCCCGAAGACCGATGAGCTGACCCTGCGCAGTTTCCTGGGCGGTTTCGGCTTTGGCGGCGACCGCGTGACCTCGGTGATCGAGCCGTTCTCGGGTGGCGAGAAGGCGCGCCTGGCGCTGGCGCTTATCGTCTGGCAGCGGCCCAACGTGCTGTTGCTGGACGAGCCCACCAACCACCTCGACCTCGCCCTGCGCCATGCCCTGCTGGTTGCTATCCAGGCCTTCGAGGGCGCGATCGTGCTGGTCTCGCATGACCGCAACATGGTGTCGGTGCTTTGCGACGAGCTGCTGCTGGTCAACGATGGTCAGGTGCGTCCCTTCGATGGCGATCTCGATGACTATGCCCAGTGGCTGCGTCAGTGGCGTACAGAGAAGGCCCGCGCAGTTACGGCGGCCGGGCGGGCCGCGGTAGCGGCTCCGGTTGCGGCGGCGGTTATGCCGCCGCCCGAGCAGGCGCCCGTGTCGGCGGCCAGGAAAGTGGTCCGCTCGGCGGATGTGCGTGCATTGCAGCAGGCGCTGGCCAAGGCGGAGGAGCGTGTCGCCACGCACCAGCAGCATCTGGACGAGATCGCCGCCAGCCTGGCTGACAGCGCGGTATACGAGTCCGGGCAGGCCGATGTCTTGCGGCGGTTGCTGACCGAGCAGGCCACGCTGCAGGCGGCGCTGGAGGAGGACGAGGCGCGCTGGCTGGCGTTGGGCGAGGAGCTGGATGCGCTGACCGGCTGAGTTGCCGGTCAGCGCGGACGGAGCAGGCCGCGCGCTGCTCCCGAAAGGGGCTCAGTAGTGGAACACGGCGTTGCCGGTGGCGATCAGCTCGCCGCTGTCATTGCGCAGTTCCATCTGCGTCGCGCAGATCTTGCTGCCGACGCGCACCACCCGGCCGATGGCTTCGAAGCGGGTTCCGCGCCCTGGCCTCAGGTAGTCGATGCGCATGTCGATGGTGCCGAGCTGGCCTATGCGGCGCATCTTCTCCTCGCGCGGCTGCCCCTTGAGGCGCACATAGGCGGCGGTCAGGGCCGCCAGGCCGCCGACGTTGTCGAGCATGGTGGCGATCACGCCGCCATGCAGTATCTGCTTGAAGACATTGCCGACCAGGCAGGGCTGCATGTCGAGCGAGGCACGTACTTCGTCCGCATCGATGCCGGTGACCCGGAAGCCGATGTGCTGATTGAACGGTGTCAGGTTGAAGCCGTCGATCAGTTGCTGCATGAGCACGCGCAGGCGCTCCTGACGTGCTTTCTCATCGCTGTCGCCGGTGCCGCTGGCCAGGGGTTCGACGGGCGTCTGCCCCGTGTCGTAAAGGCTGCTCATGCGTGTGCGGATCCTGCGGCTGTCCTGGTGATACCGGTCGGCCTGCTGGCGCGGCCGGAGCCGGAGACACTCTAGCAATATGTGACCATTTGGTCATTACTTGTGTCGCCATGGATGGCCGCATGGACCGCCGCGGCCCTCGCGTGGTCAGGCCGGGCGGCTTGGGCTAAGCTTGCATCTCCTCCTCCCCTCGAGATTGCCATGGCCGTCGCCACGCCCCAGCGCGCTCCCTATCCCGCCACCCGACTGCGTCGCAACCGCGCCCACGCGTGGTCGCGCCGGCTGGTCCGCGAGCATGCGCTGACGGTGAATGACCTGATCTATCCGGTCTTCGTGCTCGATGGCGAGAACCGTCGCGAGGCGGTGGCCTCCATGCCCGGTGTCGAGCGCCTGTCGATCGACCTGCTGGTGCAGGCGGCCGCGGAATGGGTGGCGCTGGGCATTCCGGCGCTGGCGCTGTTCCCGGTCACGCCGGCCGGGGCCAAGTCGCTGCTGGCCGAGGAGGCCTGGAATCCGGATGCCATCGCGCAGCGCGCCACGCGCGCGCTCAAGGCCGCCTACCCGGACCTCGGCATCATCACCGATGTTGCGCTCGACCCGTTCACCGTGCACGGCCAGGACGGCATCCTCGACGACAACGGCTACGTGCTCAACGATGTCAGTGTCGAGGCGCTGGTGAAGCAGGCGCTGTCGCAGGCCGAGGCCGGCGCCGACATCGTGGCGCCGTCGGACATGATGGACGGCCGCATCGGTGCCATCCGCCAGGCGCTGGAGGCTGCGGGTCATGTCAACGTCGGCATCCTGTCCTACGCCGCCAAGTACGCGTCGAGCTACTACGGTCCGTTCCGCGATGCCGTAGGCTCCGCTGCCAACCTCAAGGGTGGCAGCAAGCTCGGCTACCAGATGGATCCGGGCAACGGCGCCGAGGCGCTGCATGAAGTCGCGCTCGACCTCGCCGAGGGCGCCGACATGGTCATGGTCAAGCCGGGCATGCCGTATCTGGATGTGGTCAAGGCGGTGAAGGACCAGTTCCAGGTGCCGACCTTCGCCTATCAGGTCAGCGGCGAATACGCCATGCACGTGGCTGCCTTCGAGCAGGGCTGGCTCAAGCGCGACGCGGTGATCCTGGAGTCGCTGCTGGCGTTCAAGCGCGCCGGTGCCGACGGCATCCTGACCTATTTCGCTCCCGAGGCCGCGCGCTTGCTGCGCGCCGCCGAACTGGACAGTGCCCGCTGACGCGGGACTGACATAAAACCGTCATGAAGCGGCGGTCAAATGGCGTGACTTCCCGAGGGACCCTCGTTATGACCGCCGTCGCCAGCGCTGTCGATCTCAACGATCCGGCTTTCTACATCAATCGCGAACTCAGCATCCTCGATTTCAACCTGCGCGTGCTCGAGCAGGCGACGGATACCCGGCACCCGCTGTTGGAGCGTCTGACCTTCCTGCTGATCTTCTCGCGCAACCTCGACGAGTTCTTCGAGATCCGTGTCGCCGGCCTGCTGCAGCAGGTCGCCCTCGGCCGCATCAGCACCGGGCCGGACGGCCTGCTGCCGCAGGAGGTGCTGAAGCAGATCGCCGATACCTGCCATGCCGCCGTGGACCGCCAGTACCGCATCCTCAACGAGGACCTGCTGCCCGCGCTGGCGGCCGAGAACATCCGCTTCCTGCGCCGCGAGGAGTGGGACGACAAGCAGTCGGCCTGGGTGCGCAAGTACTTCAAGGAACAGGTCATGCCGGTGCTGACGCCGATCGGCCTGGACCCGGCGCACCCGTTCCCGCGCCTGGTCAACAAGTCGCTGAACTTCATTGTCTCGCTGGACGGCAAGGATGCCTTCGGGCGCCAGATGTCGCTGGCCGTGGTGCCGGCGCCCCGCTCGCTGCCGCGCGTGGTGCGCCTGCCGGACGAGATCACCGATGGCGGCGACCAGCATGTCATGCTGTCGTCGATCATCCACGAGCATGTCTCCGAGCTGTTCCCGGGCATGACCGCGAACGGCTGCTTCCAGTTCCGCGTCACCCGCAACGCCGACCTCACCGTCGACGAGGATGTCGAGGACCTGGCTTCCGCGCTCAAGGGCGAGCTGCTGTCGCGACGCTACGGCGCCGCCGTGCGCCTGGAAGTGGCGGACAACTGCCCGCGCCACATCATCGATTACCTGCTGCGCCGCTTCGGCCTCGGCAGCGATGCGCTCTACCAGGTCAGCGGCCCGGTCAACCTCGCCCGTCTGCTGTCCGACTTCGACCGCCCGCGCCTGCGCTTCGTGCCGTTCCGGCCGCGCATTCCGGAGGTGCTGCAGAAGACCGAGAGCATCTTCGAGGCCATGCAGCAGGGCGATATTCTGCTGCACCATCCGTTCGAATCCTTCGCGCCGGTGGTCGACCTGCTGCGCCAGGCCGCGCGTGATCCGCATGTGCTGGCCATCAAGCAGACCCTGTACCGCTCCGGCGCCGATTCGGAGATCGTCAACATCCTCGCCGAGGCCGCGCGCAACGGCAAGGAAGTGACGGCGGTGATCGAGCTGCGCGCGCGCTTCGACGAGGAATCGAACATCGAGGTCGCGAACAAGCTGCAGCAGGCCGGCGCCATCGTGGTCTACGGCATCGTGGGCTACAAGACGCACGCCAAGATGATCCTGGTGGTGCGCCGCGAGGGTCGCCGCCTGGCACGCTATGTCCACCTCGGCACCGGCAACTACCATGCCGGCAACGCCCGCATCTACACCGACTACGGCCTGCTCACCGCCAACAGCGAAGTCTGCGAGGACGTGCACAAGATCTTCCAGGAGCTCACCGGCATGGGCCGCGTGGTGCGCCTGAAACAGCTGCTGCACGCGCCGTTCACGCTGCATCCGCAGCTGCTGCAGATGATCGACCAGGAAATCCAGAACCAGCAGGCCGGCCTGCCGTCACGCATCATCGTGAAGGTGAACGCGCTCACCGAGCGCCAGGTCATGCTGGCCCTGCTGCGCGCGTCGCAGGCGGGCGTGCGCATCGACCTCATCCTGCGGTCGGTCTGCTGCCTGCGCCCGGGCATTCCGGGCGTCAGCGAGAACATCCGCGTGCGCTCCATCGTCGGCCGCTTCCTGGAGCACACCCGCGTGTTCTATTTCGAGAACGGCGGCGATCCGAAGGTGTTCTGCTCCAGCGCCGACTGGATGGACCGCAACCTGTTCCAGCGCGTCGAGACCTGCTTCCCGATCAACGATCCGGCGTTGCGCCGCCGCATCATCGACGACGGCCTCAAGGTCTACCTGGCCGACAACAGCCAGGCCTGGCTGCTGCAGTCGGACGGCTCCTGGCAGCGTGCCGAGCCGGGCCGGAGCGAGCCGAAGGCCGCGCAGCATGTGCTGCTCGAACGCCTGACCTGAGCGCGTTGCCCGGTCTGGCCGCCGGCCAGTCCGGGCCGGCTCAGGCGAAGTCCAGCGTCAGGCCCAGTCCCGCGAAATAGTCCTGCTCCTGCTCCAGGTCGGCGCAGGTCAGCGGACGCGTGTTCAGCCAGCCGCGCGGGAAGCGCAGCGTGAAACTGTCGCCATCGACCTTCAGCTTCGGTGCCGGCAGGTCATCGCGGCTGCGGCTGTGGTGCAGCAGCACGGCCAGGCGCAGCAGCAGGCAGAGGTGGAACAGCGCCGGGCCGCCGGCCTGCAGCAGCGCCTGCACCTGCTCCTGGCGCATGCGACGACGGTGCAGGCCGACCAGCAGCGACAGCCGCTCCTGGTCCGGGCGCGAGAAGCCGGCGAGATCGGAATGCAGCAGCAGGTAGGCGCCGTGCTTGTGGTAGCCGCTGTGCGAGATCGCCTGGCCGATCTCGTGCAGCTGTGCTGCGCGCTCCAGCAGCGTGGCATCCTCGGGGCGGATGTCGGCGGCCGGACGGCTCTGGCGCAGCAGGTCGAGCGCGGTGTCGGCGACACGCGCGGCGAAGGCCGGGTCGATGCTGTAGCGTTGCTGCAGCGAGGTCACCGTGCGGTCGCGTATGTCGACGTCCTGGAAGCGCCCGAGCAGGTCGTGCAGCACGCCTTCGCGCAGGGCGCCGTCGGAGTAGCCCAGCGTGTCCAGGCCCAGCGACTGGAAGATCGCGCTGATGATGGCGAAGCCGGCCGGCATGATTGCGCGCCGGTCTTCCTTGAGGCCGGGCAGGTCGAGCTCGCTGACATGGCGGTGCTGCAGCAGCAGCTCGCGCAGACGTTCGATGTGCTCCGCCGTGATGATGCCGTCGGCGTCCGACCACCCCAGCTGCTGGATCACCGTGCGCACGGCCTTGATGGTGCCGGAGGAGCCGATGGCGGTCTGCCAGCCCTCGGCCAGGTAGGCACCGGCGATGGCCGACAGCTCCTGGCGCGCCGCGGTCACCGCCTTGTCCAGCGCCTTGGCGCTGATCTGCCCGTCGGCGAAGAAGCGCTGCGTGTAGCTGACACAGCCCATGTGCAGCGACTCGGTCAGCAGCGGTTCGTGGCGGTCGCCGATGATGAATTCGGTGGAGCCGCCGCCGATGTCGATGACCAGCCGCCGGCCCTGCCCGGCAAGTGTCTGCGACACGCCGACATAGATCAGCCGGGCCTCTTCGCGGCCGGCGATGATTTCCACCGGGTGGTTGAGCACGGTCTCCGCGCGCTGCACGAATTCACGGGCGTTGCGCGCCACGCGCAGCGCGTTGGTGGCGACGATGCGCATGCGCCGCGGCTCGACACCGGCGAGCTGCTGGCCGAAGCGCGACAGGCAGGCGAGGCCGCGTTCCTGCGCGGCCTCGTCGAGGTGGTCGTCCTGGTCCAGGCCGGCGGCCAGCTGGACCTTCTCGGACAGGCTCTCGGTGATGCGGATGACACCATGGTCGAGACGGGCTATCGCGATGTGAAAGCTGTTGGAGCCAAGATCCACGGCAGCCATCAGGCCATCATCAAGGCGAAGGTTGCGCGTCATCGGCGTCTCCCGGTCAGGTGCTGGTTTTCGGGCGCCCGCCCGGTTTGTGAGGCAGGGTGAAGATTCCCGAGTGTAGCGTACCCCCCTCGTGTTGCATGCATTTGTCAGCAGTGGTGTATCATGAATGACCATCCCCTTCCGACGACGGAGTGACATGATGAGCAGCGAGCTGATCGTCCACACCACCGATGCAAATTTCGAAGCCGACGTGCTTCAGGCCGACGGCCCGGTTCTGGTCGACTACTGGGCACCGTGGTGCGGACCCTGCAAGATGATCGCGCCGGTGCTCGACGCCATCGCTGGTGAGTACGAAGGCCGCCTGAAGATCGTCAAGGTCAATGTCGACGACAACGGCGCCACCGCTGCCAAGTTCGGCGTGCGCGGCATCCCGACTCTGAGCGTGTTCAAGGGCGGCGCCGTGGCGGCCACCAAGGTCGGCGCGCTGTCCAAGTCGCAGTTGACAGCGTTCATCGACTCCACTATATAAGTTTCACGGACGGCCTGCGGAAAGCCCGCGGCCGTCCGGTTCCGACCCGATCTGCTTGCCTTAGTCACGTTCCCCTCGATCCTCCACGCGCGCTGCCATCCTGACGCTGCCCCCGTGTCCGTGATCCCTCGTCGAACGCCATTGCCACCGCCGGCACGAGCAGATGGAGTCGCCCTCATCCTTCCAGCTGAATCCACGGTATGAATCTCACCGAACTCAAGAAAAAGCCGATTGGCGAACTGATCCAGATTGCGGACTCCATGGGCCTCGAGAGCGTCGCCCGCAATCGCAAGCAGGACATCATCTTCTCGATCCTCAAGACGCACGCGAAGAACGGCGAGGAAATCTACGGCGATGGCGTGCTCGAGATCCTGTCCGACGGATTCGGCTTCCTGCGTTCGGCCGAGGGCTCCTTCCTCGCCGGCCCGGATGACATATACGTCAGCCCGTCGCAGATCCGCCGCTTCAACCTGCGCACCGGCGACACCATCACCGGCACCATCCGGCCGCCGAAGGAGTCGGAGCGCTACTTTGCCCTGCTCAAGGTCAACCAGATCAACTATGACTCGCCGGAAAGCGCGCGCAACAAGATCCTGTTCGAGAACCTGACGCCGCTGTTCCCGACCAGCCGCCTGATCATGGAGCTGGGCAACGGTTCCACGGAAGACGTCACCTCCCGCACCATCGATCTCATCGCCCCGTACGGCAAGGGCCAGCGCTCGCTGATCGTGGCGCCGCCGAAGGCCGGCAAGACCATGCTGCTGCAGACGCTGGCGCAGTCCATCGCGCGCAACAACCCGGACTGCTACCTGATCGTGCTGCTGATCGACGAGCGTCCGGAAGAAGTCACCGAAATGCAGCGCACGGTGCGCGGCGAGGTCGTGGCGTCGACCTTCGACGAGCCGCCGGTGCGTCACGTGCAGGTCGCCGAAATGGTGATCGAGAAGGCCAAGCGCCTGGTCGAACACAAGAAGGATGTCATCATCCTGCTCGACTCCATCACCCGTCTCGCCCGCGCCTACAACACCGTCATCCCCAGCTCCGGCAAGGTGCTCACCGGTGGTGTCGACGCGCACGCGCTGGAGCGTCCGAAGCGTTTCTTCGGCGCCGCCCGCAACATCGAGGAAGGCGGCTCGCTGACCATCATCGCCACCGCGCTGATCGACACCGGCTCGAAGATGGACGAAGTCATCTTCGAAGAGTTCAAGGGCACCGGCAACCATGAAGTCAACCTGGACCGCCGCATCGCCGAGAAGCGCGTGTTCCCGGCCATCAACATCAAGAAGTCGGGTACCCGCCGCGAAGAGCGCCTGATGGGCGACGACGAGCTGAAGAAGGTCTGGATCCTGCGCAAGCTGCTGCACTCCATGGACGAGATCGCGGCCATCGAGTTCCTGCTCGACAAGCTCAAGGACGCGAAGACCAACGAAGAGTTCTTCGACATGATGAAGCGCAAGTAAGCGCCCGCCACTCCGGAAAAGCCCTCTTCGCGAGGGCTTTTTCATGCCCGCCGTTCGTGTCGCGAATGTGGTCGCGGGCGTGGTCTCGGGTGTGACCATGGGTGGCGGGCGGCCCCGCTCGGCCTGAATGTGGAGACTTCTTGAAGACCGCCCGGCCGTGGTCATCGCCACCTGTCAGGGGGCGTTCTGGGTAATGTCACCGCCGGCATGGTCCGGACGGTTCAAGCCATGACGGCCCCGACCAAAGGAGATCCACCATGAAGAAATCCACGCTGCTGCCCTTCGCCCTGCCGCTGGCCGCGCTCATGCTGAGCGCCGCGGCGCATGCCGGCCCCGACCACAAGTTCCACGGTGCCAAGCCGGGCGGTCCCGATCGCTTCATCGAGGCCATCGACAAGCGCGCCGGGCTGGAGCTGACCGACAGTCAGAAGCAGCAGATCGACAAGGTGCTGAGCGAAGAGCGTGCCAAGCACGAGGCCATCCGCAAGGACTCCCAGGCGCGCATCGACAAGGTGCTGACGCCGGAGCAGCGTGCCAAGCGCGACCAGTTCCTGAAGGATTCGGCAGCCAGGCAGGCGGAGCGGCTGGAGCAGCGCGCCGGACAGCTGCA
>NZ_PTQZ01000230.1 GCF_002943415.1 Amnimonas aquatica
GCTGCTGCCTTGATGGCCAACGCCGCCACACTGCTGAGCTCGCCGCCCAACATCGAGAAGGTCGAGTTGCTTGCTGCCAAGCTACCTGGCTAACAGCACTTTTTCAGCATTTCACACCGAAACGAGATGGGGGGCTTTAGCAATCCATCTCTTTTCAATTTGTAGACGCTGTTGTGGACACGACGTTCCCCCGTATCANCCAAGGGCTTATATTGTCTGGCGGCGAGAGAGGGATTCACTAAACTATAAAATTCAATGACTTGAACTAATATAAAGCCGCTGTGCCGACAATAATACTTACACATCATCAGCACACTTGGCCGTGCAGGTTTTCCCATTCACAGCAATGCGCCATACCCCGCCAACAGTTTGGTGGTCTGCACCAGGCCTTGACTGCGCAACACATCCAGGAAGCGATCAACATCCAGCGGAGGATGCCTGAGCGTCGCGCGCTGACGACGGGCAGCGTCCACAACTGCCGCTGGATCAAGATCGAACAGATTCTCGATGAACTCGTCAGGGTGCTGCGCCTCCACACCATAGGCTGACAACGCACTCGCCGGAAAATCCTTGAGGTTGAAGGTCACGATCACGTTGGCATGGCAACGCACCGCAGCGGCGAGCACATGGCGATCATCCGCATCCGGCAAGGCCAAACCATCGATCAGTGACTCATGGCCAGTGACGAGCCCATCTGGAATGGCCTGATCCATGAGCTGAGAAGTGCGATCGAGCTGCTCACGCGTGAGATCAGTACGGTTCAGCAGCAGATTGCGCTTCCACTCCTCGTGAATCTGCGCTGTCCACCGGGCGCGGAAGCAGCCCGACATGCCCAGCCAGATAAGCAAATCACGCAAAGGGGCCGGATAGAGTACGCAAGCATCATAGACTGCCGTAAATGGCGAGCTTCTCATTCATACCCCATGCCCAGATCCTGGGCCTGCTGGGCGAGCAAGGCCATGGCCTGCTCACTCTCGACAGCTCGCTTTTCCTTGTAGGCCATCAGATCCGCAAACTTGACGCGCCGATGCTTGCCGGTGCGATGGAAGGCTAACTGGCCCTCCTCCAGCAGCTTAACCAGATGGGGGCGCGACACATTGAGCAGGTCAGCCGCCTCCTGCGTGGTCAGCTCGGCATGAACAGGAAGCACCTTGACCGCATTGCCGTCAGCCAGCTCGGCGAGGATATCCACCAGCAGCCGTAGCGCCGAGGTGGGCAGCTCGACCTGATGAGCCTCGTTCCTGGCATCAAAGATCTGGATGCGCTGCGTCTCGAAACCCGTCGCCAGGAATGCCGCGAGCTCGCGCTGCCCGCGCACGGCAGCCTGAATCTCGCGCTCGACAGGCAGTGTCATTTTGGACTGGGCGGTGGTGGACATGGTGTACCTCTGGGTAGCAGACGCGATCTCTCACTGCCAAAATATTCGAAATATTCGAAATTCGCAATAGACGAAACGACGTCAGTGAGCGGCATGCTTCTTCCCCTAGTACACCACGGGCACGGAATCTAGCCCACGCTCGGCCGCAACCAAGCCCAGCAGACCCTCGAAGTCAGGATGGTCATGCAGCAGCACGGAAAACGCCCTCCAGCCGCTTGCGCGTGGTCACATTGCCATAGGCACGCAACGCCTGACGCAAGCCATCGCTATCAAGCTGCTTCAACTTGCTTGCCGCACGCGCCCAGACAGCCGATACATCCTCAGCCAGCTCATCTGCATTGTTGAGCAGATCCACAAACAGGAACTCCGCAGACAAGGCATGCGGGAACCTGGGCTTCACCCGGAAATCGAACTCGCGATTGCCCAGCTTGAAGTGCCCATGCCGCTTGCGGTTGTAGACGACTGTGCGGTTGTAGAGCTGCGTGATGCCTAACCCGACCGTGTTGTAGGCAGAGGGAGAGAAGAGCAGGAAGTCATCATCCCGCAGGAAGCTGCGCACCAGTTCGGCATCATCAGGGGGCAGCTCGCCGAACACGGATTTGCGGGGCGCGTAGTAAAGCCCTTGTGCCAGCTTCCGCAGATCGCCTGCCTGCACCAAGGCGTGCAGATGCCGGTCAACCGCATTGGACACCACAGCCAGATCGGCACGACGGTACACACGCCCTGGCTCAAGGACATGCCGGACCTGCTCCAACGCACTGGGCTGTTCGTGACTGGCCATGAAGCATGATTTCTCATTGAAAATTCATGCATTCAAGGTAGCAGATCGAGTCAATTTTGACCAGCACATACGCCTCGCTGCTCCAGATCATCTCCCCGATCATATGCGTTAACCAACAACATGAAATGGTTTTTGCATATAAATGGGGATTACGCGTCATGCGGTCAATGCCATCTCATGTGACGCCCACAAACTGCCTAGTACTTGATCCTTGGCCGCCAGATGCTAGTGTTGCTTCGCCCGAGGGCTGACATCCCACACCAGGCCATCAGAGCCGGAATATCGTGTCCCAACCAGAGCCTCCGATCATGAATTTGACACTGCATGCCAGCAAGGCCATGGCGCGTTTCATCAAGAAACGCTCCAAGATCGACATTGATCGGCTGCCATGCGATGACCCCGCATTGGTTGGCCGGGTGCCCATCCAATCGACACCCGTGAACGTTGCCTGGCAGCTGCATGTGATTCAAACCAACCGCGACTACAACGACCAGGTCGTGATCGCGATGGAGGCCTTCAGCCGCTATCAAATCCTGATCCCCGTGACATGGGATATGGGCATGAAGGAAATCGAATCCATCCTGCTGACACGCTGGATGGAAGAGTTGCT
>NZ_PTQZ01000231.1 GCF_002943415.1 Amnimonas aquatica
AGCGACGGCAGGGGGAAATCCAGCGGATCGAAAGGCGGCTCGTCATCAGGCGCGGGGCACGCCGGCAGCTCGGCACGCGCCAGCCGGACATCCAGCGGCCAGGATGCGGCCAGCAGCAGGCGCTCGCCACGCCAAGGCTCGCAGTCCCGGCGCAGCAATTGCCAGCGTTCGATGAACAGGCCGCCCTGCTGCCAGCTCACGCCCTGGACGCGGGCGCCGGCCAGCCAGGCCGCCAGCAGCACAGCCGCCAGCGCCAGGGCGACGAGCGCGAGCAGCAGCAGGGGTATGCGGTAGAGCCAGCGCAAGGGGCGCAGCGGTACGCTCATGAAACGGCATCCTGATCCGGTCACAGCACATCTTACGCCCGAGCGCGGTGCTTCGCCGACAGCCGCCCGCCGCTGGCTGCCGGCCAGCGACGCTTCCGTTCAGCGCAGCGCGGTGATGCGCGACGCCAGCAGGCCGGCGAGGAAGTCGAGGTGCGCCGGATCGGCGTTGAGCGCCGGCACGTACTCGTAACGCTGCCCGCCGGCCTTGAGAAAGATGTCGCGATTCTCCACCGCGATCTCCTCCAGCGTCTCCAGACAGTCGGCCGAGAACGCCGGGCACAGCACCTGCACCGAGGCCACGCCGGCACCGCCCCATTGCGCCAGCAGCTCGCTGGTGTAGGGCTTGACCCACTCCTGCAGGCCGAAACGCGACTGGAAGCTGATGTCCCACTCGCCTTCCGCCAGGCCCAGCGCGCGCACCACCGCCGCGGTGGTGGCATGGCATTGCTGCGGATAGGGGTCGCCCTTGTCGGCATAGGGCTGGGGAATGCCGTGATAGGAGAACAGCAGGCGCTCGGCGCGGCCGTGCACGGCCCAGTGGCGGCGGATGCTGTCCGCCAGGGCGGCGATGTAGCCCGGATGATCGTGGTAGTCGCGCACGATCTGCAGGCCCGGCAGGCGACGCTGCGCCCGCAGCCAGCGCCCGGTCTGGTCATAGGCGACGGCGCTCGAGGTCGCGGAATACTGCGGGAACAGCGGCAGCACCAGGAGCTGGTCACAGCCCGCCGCCTGCAGCTCGTCGAGGCTGGCGCGCAGTGCCGGACGCCCGTAGCTCATGCCCGGACGCACGAGGACATCGGCCCCGGGGAAGGCCGTATCCAGGCGCTGCTGCACGCCCGCCACCTGGGCGGCGAGAATGAGCCGCATGGGCGAGTCTTCCTGCCAGATGCCGGCGTAGGCGTGCGCCACGCGCCTGGGCCGGAACGGCAGCACGAACAGGCGCAGGATGAAGAACCAGACCAGCCTGGGCACCTCGATCACCCGGGTGTCGCTGAGGAACTCGCGCAGATAGGCGCGCACGGCCGCGGGCGTCGGCGCGTCCGGGGTGCCGAGATTGCTCAGGATGATGCCGATACGCGGCCGGCCCGTGCCCTCGGCCGGTGCGGCGTCAGGCGCAGTGGACGGGGCATCGGGCGGGATCACGGACATGTCGGGGCTCCGGCAATGGCGGGATGTGATGGCGGGCGGACCGCCGGCGGCACAAACGATAACGCCGCGCTGGGCGCGGCGTCATCTGTCGGAAGCATTCACTTGGCGGCGATCGCCGCCGGAATCACTTCAGCGCGGCCAGCAGGCGCGTGGTGATGTCATCCACCGAGCCCACGCCTTCGACCAGGCTGTACTTCGCGGCGCCCGGCTGACCGGCGCGCTCCTGGTAGAAGCCGACCAGCGGCTGGGTCTGGCTGTGGTAGACATCGAGGCGCTTGCGCACGGTTTCTTCGGTGTCGTCCGGGCGCTGCACCAGCTCTTCGCCGGTGACATCGTCCTTGCCCTCCGCCTTCGGCGGGTTGTGCTCGACGTGGTAGACGCGACCCGAACCCGGGTGCACGCGGCGGCCGGACAGGCGGGAGATGATTTCCTCGTCGGCGACGCGGATTTCCACCACGTGGTCGATGGCCACGCCACCGTCGATCAGCGCCTGGGCCTGCGGGATGGTGCGCGGGAAGCCGTCGAACAGGAAGCCGTTGGCGCAGTCAGGCTGCGTGATGCGTTCCTTGACCAGGCCAATGATGATCTCGTCGGACACCAGACCGCCGGCGTCCATGACCTTCTTGGCGGCGACACCCAGCTCGGTGCCGGCCTTGACCGCAGCGCGCAGCATGTCGCCGGTCGAGATCTGCGGGATGCCGTAGCGGTTCATGATGATCTGGGCCTGGGTGCCCTTGCCGGCGCCCGGCGCGCCCAGAAGAATGATTCGCATCCAACGTAACTCCAAATCGCGAGGATGCAGAGAATACCCGCCGGACCCCGCTCCCCACAAGGGAAACCGGGGGCTTGTGCGACTAATGAATCATGCGCCCGCACCCAAGGCAGCAGTTCCCGCGTCAGCGCGACGCCTCGCTGATGCGCAGGCGCACCGGGCCGGTGCCGCCACGCTGGACAGGCACCGCCACCGCCTCCCAGTCGGCGCTGGTGGCATCGCCGCTGCGCGACACCTTGGCCTGCAGGACGAGCTTGTCCTCGCCGGACAACGGACGCTCCGGCTGCAGGCTGTCGGCATCGGTCATGACCACGCGCAGCGGGAACTGCGCGGCCGGCCGGCGGATGGCGGCGACCGGCATCGGCGGGCCCTGCGGGGCGCGCGCGAAGATGAACACGGTGGCATCCGCGGGAATGACGCGCGCCAGCGCCGGTGCCACGGTGACCTCGATTTCGTAGCGGCCGGCGGTGGCGACAGCAGCCGGCACCGTGCCGGCGGTGGCCAGCGCGT
>NZ_PTQZ01000232.1 GCF_002943415.1 Amnimonas aquatica
GCTCGCGGAATGAGGATGAAACGGCGCGGAACATTACGGCCGTGGCCGCAAAGCGTATCAGGCCCGACAGACATTGCGCGCCACCATGAACGACAAATCAGTGCCTGCACGCTCCCTGCCCGGTCGGACAGGCATGAAAAAGGCCGCCCGCAGGCGGCCTTCCGGTACCAGCCGGCGTGACCGGCTCAGTGCACCACGCGGCCCTTGAGCAGGTGGTTGACCTCGCCGTTGACGCCGAACAGGCGCTCGCGCCACTCGGCAACCAGGGCCTTGGTGTCATGGTCGTTGGGGTGGAAGCCCGGACGGAAGAAGTCCAGGAACTTCGGTGCCAGACGGGTCATGCGGCCCTGGCGGCCGAACAGGGACTTGAAGCCGCGCCAGTTGTTGCGCACGTCGAGCAGCTTGCCGTCGGCGTGCAGCAGGCGCGCGGTGGCATAGGCCATGACCGCACCGAGCACGGCGGTGGTGACCACCATGGTGCCGGCGCGCACGGCATAGCTGCCGCCGGTCTGCTCGTAGACATCCCAGGCCACGGCCTTGTGCTCGGTCTCTTCCAGGGCATGCCACATCCACAGCGGCTTGATGTCCTCATTGACACTGTTGTGGTGGTCTTCCTCGACCAGCAGCTGCTCACCCAGCAGCGCGGTGAAGTGCTCCAGGCAGATGGTGGCGGCCAGGCTCAGACGCGGATGGATCTTGGCGGCGGTGTCGAGCAGCACGCGCAGCTGGGCCTCGATCTCGGCGGCCGGTAGATTCTTGTCTTCGATGAACTTGTTCAGCACCTGGTGGCCCTGCGTGTGCAAGGCCTCCTGGCCGATGAACCCGGCGATGCCGGCCTTCAGGTTCTCATCGGTGATCTGGTCACGATAGTGACGCACGGCCTCGACGAAGAACTGCTCGCCTTCCGGCAGCAGGATGGAAAAGGCCGACCAGTAATAGGTCAGGAACGGGTCGTTGGCGTACCAGTAACCGGCGTCGGAGTGCTTCAGATCGAGCGCGACACGGCGCGGCGGAATGCCCACGCGGGCGCCCAGCGGCTGGCGGTTTACAGACTGGACGGAAGTCTCGGCAGCGGCGTTGGAAATGGCGTTGACGGCAGCGTTCATGAATTGCCCCTCCTGTGAATGCGTGATCAGCGGGCACGGTCGAATGTGCCTTTGACCGGTCGTTCACGGCAGGTTATTTTGGGACATCTTCTAGTCATCATGTGCCAGTTTCCAATGTCACGATCTGCCGCCGATCAGGTCCCCGGCCTGCCAGCCGCCTATGTCACGCTCCTGCTCGATGTTGTCAAGCGCTGGAATATCAGTGACATGGAGCTGCTTTCCAGATTCGATCTCGATCGCCAGGTGCTGACATCCCCGACCCTGCGCATCCCGCTGGAAACCGTCAACGACATCTACCAGCTCGCACTGGAGCTGACCGAGGAACCAGGCCTGCCCTTCTACCTGGGCATGCAGATGAAGCTGTCCAGCCACGGCTTCATCGGTTTCGCAGCCATGACCGCCGACACCCTGGCGCAGGCGCTGGAGCTGGCCGAGCGCTTCATCAGCCTGCGCATGATGGGCTTTTCGCTGCGCGTGCTGCGCGATGGCGACACCGCGCACCTGTACCTGGAGACCGACCTGTCGCTGCAGCCGCTGCGCGACGGCGCGGTGGCCGCGCTCATGGTCGGCCTGGGCCAGATGGGACAGGTGCTGACCGGGGAAACGCTGTTCGGCGTGGCGGAGCTCGACATTCCCGAGAACCCGCGCTTCGAAGAGTTCCGCTACATGCTGCCGGCGCAGATCCAGTTCAACCGGCCGGCCAACCGCATCAGCTTCGCCGCCACCTTCCTGGAGCTGCCGCTGGTCATGGCCGACAATGCCTCCATGCAGCTCGCCGTGGCCCAGTGCGAGCGCGAGCTGGTGGCCATCGGACAGATCAATCGTTTCGTGCGCCAGGTCCGCGGGCTGATCTATCACGAGGACACCGGCTTCCGCAGCGTCGAGGCAGTGGCCTCCGAACTGTGCATGTCCGAGCGCACGCTGAAGCGCCAGCTCGCGCATGAAGGCACCACATTCAGCGACATACTCGAGGACCTGCGCCGGCAGAAGGCGATCCAGCTGCTGGACGACCAGCAGGCCAGCATCGAGCGCATCGCCGAATGCCTCGGCTATTCGGACGTGGCCAACTTCAACCGCGCCTTCAAGCGCTGGACCGGCACCACGCCGGGACAATACCGGCGTAACCTGACCGATCAGGCCTGAAACCGACAATTGACGGACAAAATGTCTTTCAGGATATGGCCGAATCGGACAACGGGCTTGTCACGAAAGGCTCATGCTGCATAAGNTCCGCTGGCCTGGTCCGCGGGCGCCGAAGTCCCGGTCATCGCCGTCAGCAGCCAGGGCACCTCGAACGCCAACTCGGCCGAAGCCCGCGACGCCTCGGTGATCTTCTACAACCCCGCCGGCATGGCCCTGCTGCGCGGCACCCAGATCTCGCAGCCGTTCGCGCTCATCGCCGCCTCCACCAAGGTCAAGGACACCGGCACCACCCGCNTCAATGACAACGTGTCCGTGGGTATTGGCGTGTTCTCGCCCGGCGGCGGCAACCTGAACTACAAGAAGGACTGGTTCGGCCGCTACTTCATCGACAGCGCCGCCATCGAGACGGTGAACATCAACCCGTCGCTGTCGATCCGCTTCGATGACAAGCACAGCATCGGCCTCGGCGTGTCGGCTCTGATCGGCCAC
>NZ_PTQZ01000233.1 GCF_002943415.1 Amnimonas aquatica
AGGGCGAGACGCTGGCGCACATCATCCAGGAAGTGAAGGACTACATCGCCGCGCATCCGCACGAGCATGTCGACTTCCTGCTCGCCAGCGGCCCGGTCGGCGTCATGGCGGCGACCAACGAGGCCGTCGACCAGGCCGAGGTGGTCATGCTGATCCTGCTGTTCGCCTCGATCAGCCTGCTCTGCTTCGCCGAGTTCCGCTCGGTGGCGGCGGTGCTCTGCATCGTGGTGCCGCTGGCCATCGTGGCGGTGCTTTGCAACGCGCTGATGGCGACGCTGGGCATCGGCCTCAAGGTCTCCACGCTGCCGGTGGTGGCGCTAGGGGTCGGGGTCGGCGTGGACTACGGCATCTACCTGTTCGAGCGCATGAAGCATGCCCTGGCCGATGGCTTGTCGCTGCAGGACGCCTTCCACAAGGCGCTGCAGCAGCGTGGTACGGCGGCGATCTTCACCGCCATCACCATGAGCATCTCGGTCGGCACCTGGGCATTCTCGGCGCTGAAGTTCCAGGCCGACATGGGCATCCTGCTGGCCTTC
Organism: Amnimonas aquatica; assembly: GCF_002943415.1. Lineage (GTDB taxonomy): Bacteria > Pseudomonadota > Gammaproteobacteria > Pseudomonadales > Moraxellaceae > Perlucidibaca > Perlucidibaca aquatica_A. The sequence goes on from NZ_PTQZ01000233.1 coordinate 537, forward strand.
CTGTTCATGGTGAACATGCTGGGCGCGATCTTCGTGCTGCCGGCGCTGGCCGCCTGGCTGGTGAAGGGCAAGAAGAAAGCCTGAGGCGGGGTCAGAGTCCCGGCAGCGTGTAGCCGGCGAGCTGCTCGCGCAGCTTGATCTTCTGCATCTTGCCGGTGGCGCCGAGCGGAATGGCGTCGACGAAGATGACATCATCCGGGATCTGCCACTTGCTCAGCTTGCCGAGGAAGAAGGCCAGCAGCTGCTCGCGGGTCAACTCGGCGTCCGGCTTCTTCACCACCACGATGACCGGGCGCTCGTCCCACTTCGGGTGCCGCATGCCCAGGCAGGCCGCCATGGCCACGGCCGGGTGCGCCATGGCGATGTTCTCGACATCGATGGAGCTGATCCATTCGCCGCCGGACTTAATCACGTCCTTGCTGCGGTCGGTGATGTGCAGGTAGCCGTCGGCGTCGATGGTGGCCACGTCGCCGGTGGGGAACCAGCCGTCGATCAGAGGGTCGCCGCCCTCGCCCTTGAAGTATTCGCGCACGATCCACGGACCGCGCACCAGCAGTTCGCCCTGGGCCACGCCATCGTGCGGCAGGGCGTGGCCGGCGTCATCGACGATCTTCATGTCGACCCCGAAGACCGGACGTCCCTGGGTGCAGAGGATCTTCAGCTGCTCCTCCGGCGGCAGCGCCAGATGCTTGTTCTTGAGCGTGCACAGGGTGCCCAGCGGCGACATTTCGGTCATGCCCCAGGCATGCAGCACGGTCACGCCGTAAGTGTCCTTGAATGCGGAGATCATGGCCGGCGGGCAGGCCGAGCCGCCGATGACGGTGCGGTTCAGGGTGCTGAAGCGCAGGCCGTGCTGCTGCATGTGCCCGAGCAGCATCTGCCAGACCGTGGGCACGCCGGCGGCGAAGGTGACCTTCTCCGCCTCCATGAGCTCGTAGACCGACTTGCCGTCCAGCGCCGGGCCGGGGAAGACCAGCTTGCAGCCGGTGGCGGCGGCCGTGTACGGAATGCCCCAGGCGTTGACGTGGAACATGGGCACCACCGGCAGCACGCTGTCGCGCGCGGACAGGCACATCACGTCCGGCATGGCGGCGGCATAGGCGTGCAGCACCGAGGAGCGGTGGCTGTAGAGCACGCCCTTTGGGTTGCCGGTGGTGCCGCTGGTGTAGCAGAGGCAGGCGGCGCTGTCCTCGTCGAGATCCGGCCAGTCGTAGCTGGTGGCCTCGCCGGCGATCCAGTCCTCGTAGCTGAGCAGGCCGGGAATGCCGGTGTCGGCCGGCACCGCGTCGCGGTCGCAGAGGATGACCCACTGGCGCACGCGTCGGCAGGCGGCGTGTATGGCCTTGATGATGGGCAGGAAGGTGAGGTCGAAGCAGAGGGCTTCATCCTCGGCATGATTGATGATCCAGGCCACCTGCTCCGGGTGCAGGCGCGGATTGATGGTGTGCAGGATGCGGCCGCTGCCGGACACGCCGTAGTAGAGCTCGAAGTGGCGGTAGCCGTTCCAGGCCAGGGTGCCGACACGGCTGCCGGCGGCCAGGTCGAGGCGGTCGAGGGCGTTGGCGACCTGGCGCGCACGCACGGCGGCGTCGGCGTAGGTGTAGCGGTGGATATCGCCTTCGACGCGGCGGCTGACGATCTCGCCATCACCGTGGAAGCGCTCGGCGAAATCGATCAGGGAAGAGATGAGCAGGGGACGGTCTTGCATCTGGCCTTGCATGCCTGGGCTCCGGGCTGATGGGCAATGCCGCGCGGCGTTGCCGGTTTTCTTGTTGGGTTACGCTGCTGTAGCGAGTATTGCAACTGACGTCGCCGCTGACCAGCGTTGAGTCGGCAAAAACGACGGGGCCCGAACAAATGTCGGGCCCCGGGTGCAACGGTGATGCAGCGGCCACCGGCCGCCGGCCTCAGAACTTCTGCGTGAACTGCAGGCCGTAGATGCTGGCCGAGTTCTTGAAGCTGGCGACGTAGGCGCTGGCCGGCTGGTTGACCTGCACCTTTTCCTCGTTGAGGTTGGTGTAGGAGAAGTCGATGGTCTGGGTCGGGCTCAGCTGGTAGCCGGCGCCGACGCTGAAGATGCGGCGGTCACCGCTGGGCAGGCGCGGCGACATGTGCTCGGCGGTGACCGGGCTGTTGTCGTAGGCCAGACCGGCGCGCAGCTCCAGCTTGTCGCTGACGGC
>NZ_PTQZ01000234.1 GCF_002943415.1 Amnimonas aquatica
GGGCAGGCGGGTCGAGATCAGCGCAGCGGTGGCGATGAACCCTGCCGATATTAGCAAACAGGCTTGCAATCCATGCGCTTGATAAACCCAGCCGGATAAGACCGTGCCGAGCAAGCGGCCTATGGCATTGGACATGTAGTAGAAGCCCACATCCAGCGAAACTCCATCAGCCTTGGCGTAGGACACGATCAGATAGCTATGCAGCGATGAGTTCACTGCGAAGAGCGCGCCAAACATCATCAGCCCCCCCAGCAACACCCACTCAGGGTTAAGTGTTGTCTGAAGGCCGATAGCGATGACGGCAGGTAGTACCGCTAGTGGTAGTGCCCNTGACTGCACTACGCCGTAGCCTACGACCCAGGCTGCGAGAAATCCGCCAACCTGCCAGAAATCCCACCCAAAGACGGTGCTCAAGTAAACGGGCAGTGCCACCACGAACCAAACGTCACGAGCGCCGAAAAGAAAAAGCCGGGCACCTGACAGTACGTTTATGGCGCGACTCTTGGACAGCAGGTCCTTGAACTTCGGTTTAACCTTGGCTTTGCCAAGGTCCTTCTTCAGCAGAAGCAGGCTGCTTAGCCAGATGATGGCCAGCATGCCGGCCATGGCCAGAACCGCGCCTGTAAAGCCCACCAACGCGAGCAGCGCACCACCCATGAAGAAGCCCACGCCCTTGAGGGCATTTTTGGAGCCCGTCAGGATCGCCACCCACTTGTAGAGGGTGCTTTGTGCGTTATCAGGTACCAGGAGCTTGATGGAGCTCTTGGCGCTCATCTTGTTGAGGTCCTTGGCGATGCCCGATAGCGCTTGTGCGGCCATGACCCAGGGTACGGTCAACATTGCGGCTGGCACCGTAAGCATGAGCAAGGCAGCCACTTGCAGCGCGAGTCCCACATTCATGGTGCGGTTCAGGCCTAGGCGGGCACCTAGGTAGCCACCAAACAGGTTGGTGACGATGCCGAAGATCTCGTAGAAAAGGAACAGTGCTGCAATCTGCAACGGGCTGTAGCCGAGACTGTGGAAGTGCAGCACCACCAGCATGCGCAGTGCGCCGTCGGTGAGGGTGAATGCCCAGTAATTGCCGGTGACCAGCAGATACTGGCGTACTTCGGGGCTGAGTTTGGTGGTGCTGCTCATGACGTAATCTCAGGCTGCCAGTCCGACCAAGCGTGCTAGTTCGACGGCGCGATTGGCGTAGCCCCACTCGTTGTCATACCAAGCGTAGAGCTTTACTTGTGTGCCGTTGATTACCATGGTGGACAATGCATCGATGATCGAAGAGCGCGGATCGGTACGGTAGTCGATGGACACCAGCGGACGCTCTTCATAGCCGAGGATGCCCTTCAGGGGGCCGTCGGCAGCAGCCTTGAGCAAGGCATTCACCTCTGCGGCTGTAGTTGTGCGTTCGACTTCAAACACGCAGTCTGTCAGTGAGGCATTGGCCAGTGGTACACGAACGGCATGACCGTTGAGGCGGCCCTTCAGCTCCGGAAAAATTTCCGCGATGGCCGTTGCTGAGCCGGTGGTGGTGGGGATCAGGCTCATGCTAGAGGCGCGGGCGCGGCGCAGATCCTTGTGTGGGGTATCGAGAATGCTTTGCGTGTTGGTCAGGTCGTGAATGGTGGTGATCGAGCCGTGATGTATCCCCAGGCTCTCGTGGATGATCTTGACCACCGGTGCCAGGCAGTTGGTGGTGCACGATGCGGCCGTCACGATGCGATGCTCGGCGGGGTCGAATAGGTGCTGATTCACGCCCATGACGATGTTGATGGCACCCTTCTCCTTGACTGGGGCGCATACCACGACGCGCTTCACGCCCTGGGCCAGATAGTCATGCAGTACGGCCACGGTCTTCATTTTTCCACTAGCCTCGATGACCAGATCGCACCCCGACCAGTCGACGGCAGCGATGGTTTTCTCGTTCGTGACGCGGATGTGTTGGCCGGCGATCACTATGTCATCAGCATTACTGCAAGCCTCGTATTGCCAACGGCCGTGTACTGAGTCGAAATTGAGCAGATGAGCGTGAGTGGCCGCGTCCCCAGCGGGGTCATTGATGTGCACGAACTCCAGCTCGGGCCACTCCCAAGCAGCGCGTAGTGCCAAGCGTCCGATGCGGCCAAAGCCGTTGATGCCTACTTTGATTGTCATGATGTGAGGCTCCAGAAAATTGAGTTAGCGATTAGCGAGGGTGCTGATCCATGACACATGAGCTGGGTGTTGCAGTGCCTTGGGTCGCAGTGCTTGAACTTGTGCAGTTGCTTGAGTGAGCGGCAGGCCGAGTTTGATCAGTAGGCTGGCTGCGATCAGTCCAGTACGTCCCGAGCCACCCTTGCAATGGATGGCGATGCGCTCTCCAGCCTTGAGGCGCCTCAGGATCTCATCCTGTTGAGCGGCCCACAGTGTTTCAAAGTCATCGGTAGGGGGCTGATCATCAGCAACCGGTAAATGGAACCAGGCAAGCTCTTGCGCTGCGCAACGTGAGCTCATGTCGCTGACCTGATTCTTGGCCAGCTCGCTGTCTGGCATGACTGTGATGACAGCGGTGGCGCCTGCCGCTTTGAGTGTCTTCAGTGCATCGTCCAGCGAGGGCTCCTGAGTGCCTGGGCATGGCGTGAAAATCAGCTTGGCGGTCACGCTGTCCGCGTCGAACATTGAGTAAGGATGCGCTTGCATGATTTGCTCCTCAGATGGCGCGTT
>NZ_PTQZ01000235.1 GCF_002943415.1 Amnimonas aquatica
CGAACGCTTCGGCAGGTAGATGGTCAGGTTCAGGTTAAGCCGCCTGGCCAGCTCGTCGGCGTAGCGGTAGGTGGCTTCGGTGTTGTAGCCGTTGTCCATCCAGACCACCGGAATGTCCGGCTTGACCTGGGTCACCAGGTGCAGGATCACGGCCTCGTAGGGCCGGAAGTTGGTGGTGACGATGGCCGGCTTGCCCAGCCCCAGCGCCCATTCCGTGAGCCTGGCGGCATCCTGTCCGAGTTCGGCGTTGATGTGTTGCAGATCGAGACTCATTGCAGGCCCTCCTGATCGGTGTGGCGGCCGGCACGTTGCTGCGGGGCCGCATCAGACGCGCGATCTTAGCAAATGCTGCCGCCGGGGTGTGGGCTGCGGGGGGCGGAAAAAACGCTGCGCTGCAATTTTCCGCCCCCCGCAGCCCGCACCCCAGACCCCATGAAGCAGAAGGCCCGCACGATGGCGGGCCTTCCGGTACAGCGAGAGGCGTACTTACTTCAGCAGGCCTTCGACGCCGGCGCGCTCTTCCAGCAGCTCGTTCAGCGTGAAGTCCATGCGTTCGCGCGCGAAGGCATCGATTTCCAGGCCTTCGACACGCTTGTACTCACCACCTTCGCAGGTGACCGGCACGCCGTACATGACACCTTCCGGAATGCCGTAGGAGCCGTCGGACGGCACGCCCATGGTGACCCACTTGCCGTTGGTGCCCAGGGCCCAGTCGCGCATGTGGTCGATGGCGGCGTTGGCGGCCGAGGCAGCCGAGGACAGGCCGCGGGCGGCGATGATGGCGGCGCCGCGCTTGCCGACGGTCGGCAGGAACACTTCGCGGTTCCAGACTTCGTCGTTGATCAGGGCCTTGACGCTTTCACCGCCGATGGTGGCGAAGCGGTAGTCGGCGTACATGGTCGGGGANGGTCGAGACGCAGCATGGCGGTGAAGTTCTTGGCCGGCAGGTCCGGCGCCGACTTCATGGCGATGTAGGCGTTGGTGTTGGCCGGGTTGCCGACCACGAGCACCTTGACGTTGCGCGAGGCGACGGCGTTCAGGGCCTGGCCCTGGCCGATGAAGATCTTGCCGTTGACGGCCAGCAGCTCGGAACGTTCCATGCCCGGGCCGCGCGGACGCGAGCCGACCAGCAGGGCGTAGTCGGTGTCCTTGAAGGCGGTCAGCGGGTCGCTGTGCGCTTCGATGCCCACCAGCAGCGGGAATGCGCAGTCCTGCAGCTCCATGATCACGCCCTTGAGCGCGTTCTGGGCCTTTTCGTCAGGGATTTCCAGCAGCTGCAGGATAACCGGCTGATCCTTGCCGAGCATTTCGCCGGAGGCGATGCGGAACAGCAGGGCATAACCAATCTGGCCGGCGGCGCCGGTAACTGCCACGCGAACGGGCTGCTTGGTGCTCATCATGAAACTCCTGGATAGGGCGTTTTTGTCAGGGCCGCCGCCGGGCCTTCGTGAGGCTGGAGCTGCGGCGGCCGGGGGTCCGGGCGGGAATTCTACACGCGGCCCCGGCAAGATGCGACCGAAAAAGCCGGCGCCGGACAGCCGGCTTTGCTAGAATGTGGGCACTGTTTTCACCCGCCGCCGGCGCCATCGCGAGCCGTCCCGGCGCCGACGCTGCCCGGTACCGACCATGCTGATCCGCAAGCTGTTCCGCTTCGAGAACGCCCACATCGTGCGCAATTGCAGCAGCGACCGCTGCCGCCGCTCGATCCACGGGCACAGCTACCAGGTCGAGGTGCTGCTGGAGGCGCACGCCCTCGACCACGGGCAGATGGTCTATGACTTTGGTCTCATGAAGGGCGATATCCGCAGCCTGATCGACAGTTTCGACCATGCCGTGGCGTTCTGGGACCGCGACGACCCCGAGTACCTCGACGCCTGCCGCAAGTTCAGCGCGCGCTGGATCGCGCTGCCGGTGTCGCCGTCGGCGGAGCAGTTCTCGCGCGTGTTCTTCGCGCTGGTCGACCGCGTGCTGGCGCTCACCGACATGGCCAACGGCGAGCAGGACGTGCGCCTGCATTCGGTGATCGTGCACGAGACCGCGACCGGCTATGCCCAGTGCTTCCGCGAGGACATCGAGAACCCGCGCATGGGCGAGCTGCCGCTCGAGCGCATCGTGTTCTCCGACCAGGTCCGTGCCGAATGGCCGGACCCCGACCTCTGGCAGCGCCTGCTCGACGGCCGCCGCAGCCGCAACCCCGAGGTCGAGCTGCAGGTGCGCTGAGCCGAGCCCGGCCGTGTTGCCGGTGCCGGTGCCGGTGCCGGCCGCCGCGTCGGCGCCGGAGCGCCGTTCGTCCGGCAGACCATTCGCACGTGATCCGTCGTCATCATCCTGTCATGCCTGCCGGTTTATTTCTCTGCCTGCCAAATACAGACAGAGAAAAGAGAGAGCCGATCATGGATATGGAACGTGACGACCTGTGGGACCGCGAAGCCGACTACATCGATATCGATGCGCCCGAAGCCTGGAGCGATGACCGCTGGGCCGATGCCACCGAACTCTGATTCACCCCCTGATGCGCGCCGGGCGCTCCGCCCTGGCGCCGCCGCTGTTCCAGCGCGCGCCGGCGGTACTCGCCGGGCGTTTCCCCCGTCCAGCGCTTGAACGCGCGCTGGAACGCCCCCGGGCTTGAAAAGCCCAGCATGAAAGCCACTTCCCCGAAGCTCAGCGTGGTCTCGCGAATGTGTCCGGT
>NZ_PTQZ01000236.1 GCF_002943415.1 Amnimonas aquatica
CGCCGGCCGTCGATCTCGACCGTGGTGGCATCCGCCAGGCGGGCATGGCCTTCATGGATGACCACGCCGCTGCCTTCCAGCAGCCTGCGGTAGATCCCGTTGAGGCGCGCGATCTCGCGGTTCTTGGCGGCGATCAGGGTCGGCCAGTCGAAGGCCGGCGCGCCGCCGTCCTCCGCTCCGATGACCTGCCAGCCGTAGGCAGCGGCGTGGGCCAGCTCGTCGCGATAGTGCGCCCCGTACGACAGCAGCTTCTTCGGCACGCAGCCGACATTGACGCAGGTGCCGCCGAGGTAGCGGCTCTCCGCCACCGCCACGCGGGCGCCGAAGCCGGCCGCGAAGCGCGCCGCGCGCACGCCGCCGGAACCGGCGCCGATCACGAACAGGTCGACATCGAAGTCGCCGGCGGCCGCGCTCCCGTCAGCCATGCTCCCGCCCGCCGCGCTGTCCTGGCCGGCGCGTCCGGCGCTCATGCCCCGGCTCCCGGCTTCAGCCCCAGCGCCGCCAGCGCATCGGCCAGGCGCTGCACGGTGCGGTCGATGTTGTGCAGTTTGTCGAGCCCGAACAGGCCGACACGGAAGGTCTTGAAGCCCGCCGGCTCGTCGCACACCAGCGGCACGCCGGCGGCCGTCTGCAGGCCCTGGGCGATGAAATCGCGCCCGGTGTGCAGGCCGTCATCGCCGGTGTGGCTGACCACCACGCCCGGCGCCTCGAAGCCCGGCGCCGCGACGCTCCTGATGCCGTGGTCGCGGAACAGCGCACGCACCCGCGCGCCCAGGTTGCGCTGGCGCGTAGCGAGATCATCTAGGCCGGCAGCCACCGTCTCCAGCATGGCATCGCGGAAGCGCGCCAGGGCATCGGTGGGCATGGTGGCATGGTAGGCGTGCCCGCCCTTCTCGTAGGCCTGCATGATCTGCAGCCACTTCAGCAGGTCGCCGGCGAAACTGGTGCTGCGCGTGTGCGTGATGCGCTCGGCGGCGGTAGCGCTGAACATGACCAGCGCGCAGCACGGCGAGGCCGTCCAGCCCTTCTGCGGCGCGCTGATGAGCACGTCGACGCCGGTCTTGCGCATGTCCACCCAAAGCGTGCCGGAGGCCACGCAGTCGAGCACGAACAGGCCGCCGACGGCATGCACGGCATCTGCCACGGCGCGCAGGTAGTCGTCCGGCAGCAGGATGCCCGACGCCGTTTCCACATGCGGCGCGAACACCAGGTCCGGCTGCTCGCGGGCGATGGCCGCCAGCACCTCTTCCAGCGGCGCCGGCGCCCAGGCGGCATCGGGCGCATCCGACAGCGGACGGGCCTTGAGCACGGTCTCGCTGGCGGGAATGCCGCCGGCCTCGAAGATCTGCGACCAGCGGTAGCTGAACCAGCCGTTGCGCAGCACCAGGCACTTGCGGCCGGTGGCGAACTGGCGCGCCACCGCTTCCATGCCGAAGCTGCCGCCGCCCGGCACCACCGCCACCGCCTCGGCGGCGTAGACCCGCTTCAGGGTGGACGAGATATCGCGCATGACCTGCTGGAAGGTCGCGGACATGTGATTGAGCGCGCGGTCGGTGAACACCACCGAGTACTCGTGCAGGCGTGGCGCGGCGGCGGGCTGATCGGGAAGCTGCGCGGCGGCCGGTCGGATATCGGCCGGTGTGGCTGTCGTGGTCAAGGGCATCTCCAGGGCCGGAACGGCGGATGACGGTGCCTGTTCGTATACCCCGCCCGGGAAGGCGGGGCAACCGTACGGAAGGCGTAATGCCCCGGCCGGCCGGCGACCACGGCAGGCGCAGGCGTCAGCGCTGCGTCAGAACACCACGCGCACGGCGTTGACCGTGAGCGCCAGCAGCGCCAGCGACGACAGCGAGAACACCAGGAAGCGCAGCTGGATGAAGTTGATCAGCGCCTGCACGAAGCTGTGCAGCACGCGCAGGCCGACATAGGCCCAGGCCAGCACCAGGTTGAGGCCGTCGCCCTGCCCCAGCAGCGCCAGCGCCAGCGCCACGGCGTAGAAGATGGTCGGCTGTTCCATCAGGTGGTTGTAGTTGTCGGCTTTCCAGCGCACGGCCGCCGGCAGCGTGTTCATCTGCTCGCCGCGCGGCGCGCTGGGGTCGAGGCGCATGCGCATGCGCATGATGGCCGGTATGCGGGTGGCGTACATCCACGCCCACATCACCATGGACCAGGCGACCAGGGCCACCACGGGCGCGATGATGGGGGCGAACTCGGGGCTTTGCGGCGTCATGTCGATCTCCGTCGGACTTGGGACCGACGGAGGATGTCACGCCCCGGACCGGCACGGCAACCGGGGCCCGGGCTCAGCGTGCGGAGCCCGGGCCGGCACGCTCCCTCAGGCTGCTGATGCGCTCGTGCGTGGCCGGATGCGTCGACAGCAGCACCGGGGCATCGTGGCCCGGCACTCTCTGCATGCGCTCCAGGATGTCCGCCAGCGCATGCGGCGAGCGGCCGGAGGCGATCAGCGCCGCCGCCGCGTGGGCATCGGCCTCGCGCTCGAGATCACGCGAGTAGCGCGCCTGCAGCAGCACCGCCGGTGCGGCGGCGAGCAGGGCACTGATGTCGCCCAGCACGGCGCCCGCCAAGCCGGCGACCACCGAGCCCTGGATCAGCGCGCGCAGGCCGTGGCGCTCGCGCACATGCCCGAGCTCGTGAGCGAGCACGCCCAGCACCTCG
>NZ_PTQZ01000237.1 GCF_002943415.1 Amnimonas aquatica
TCGGCGACGTCGTCGATGCACACATGCTCGCCACGCCGCCGGCGCCGGCGCGCCATGTCGATGATGAGGTTCTGCACGATGCGCCAGAGGAACTGGCGAGGACTCTCGATGGCCGCCTGGCGTTCGCTCTGCGCCATCACGGCGTAACGCAGGAAGGCATCCTGCACCACGTCGGCCGCCGCCTCGCGATCACCCAGGCGGCCATAGGCCATGCGCTTGAGCTCGCCGTGATGGTTGCGGAACAGGAGGTCGAGGTTGGCTGGCATGATCGCGGGCAACGGACGGTCAGGAGGATCACATGAGAATAATTATTGATTACTGGTCATTGTTTGTCCAGCATGCCGGCGCGCGGCCTCAATGCACCATGCGCGCCTGCCGGCCGAAGAGGTAGCGCAGGCGTTCCGGCAGATGCTTGGTGAATGAAGCCACCGCCTTGTTCACCACGCCCGGCACGCACACCGGATGCCCGACACTGACCGCTTCCCAGCCTGCCCGGACCACCGTGCCGGCATCCTGCCAGAGGAATCCGGGCAGGCGGTTCGCCCACTCGCGCGTGCCCTGGGTGTCATGGAACTCGGTCCAGGTGAAGCCTGGGCACAGGGCGGTGACATGCACGCCGGACGGCTTCAGCTGCAGGTCCAGCGCCTGCGACATGTTCAGCACATAGGACTTGATGCCGGTGTAGAGCATGCCCGGCGAGTTGGGCGCGAACGCCGCCAGCGACGACACGTTGATGATGCGGCCCCAGCCCCGCGCCGCCATGCCGCCGCCGAAGCGGTGCGACAGCTCGGTCAGGCCGGTGACCATGACCTCGATCATGGCGCGCACGTCGGCGACCGGGAAATTCAGGAAGGACACCGGCTCCGCCAGCCCGGCATTGTTGATGAGGATATCGACCTGGAAACCCTCGGCCGCCGCCTGCGCTTCCAGCGCGGCGGCAGACTCCGGCCGCGACAGGTCGGCGGGACAGACCAGCACGCGCACGCCATGCGCGGCAGCCAGTTCGTCGGCGAGCGCCTGCAGACGGTCGGCGCGGCGCGCCACCAGCATCAGATCGTGCCCTTCCGAGGCCAGCAGACGCGCGAACGCCTCGCCCAGACCCGCCGACGCGCCGGTGATCAGCGCCCCTTTCCCGGTACCCGTTCCGTCACTTGCCGTCATGATGCCGCACTCCTTCGATGTCACGGTAGAATGCCGGAAAACACCGCCAGCTGTCGCCATGAACGCCGCCAAACGCCACGAGATCTTCCGCCGTCTGCAGGCGCACAACCCCGCGCCCACCACCGAGCTGAACTACAGCTCGCCGTTCGAGCTGCTGATCGCCGTGCTGCTGTCGGCGCAGGCCACCGACGTCGGCGTGAACAAGGCCACGGCGAAGCTGTTCCCGGTCGCCGGCACGCCGGAGAAGATGCTCGCGCTCGGTGTCGACGGCCTGAAGCAGTACATCAAGACCATCGGCCTGTTCAACACCAAGGCCGAGAACGCCATCAAGACCTGCCGCATCCTGATCGAGGAGCACGGCGGCGAGGTGCCGCAGACGCGCGAGGCGCTGGAGCGGCTGCCCGGCGTCGGCCGCAAGACCGCCAACGTGGTGCTCAACACCGCCTTCGGCCAGCCCACCATCGCGGTCGACACGCACATCTTCCGGGTCTCCAACCGCACCCGCATCGCCCCCGGCAAGGACGTGCTGGAGGTCGAGCACAAGCTCATGCGCCACGTGCCGGCGGAATTCCGGCATGATGCCCATCACTGGCTGATCCTGCATGGCCGCTACACCTGCGTGGCGCGCAAGCCGCGCTGCGGCAGCTGCGTGATCGAAGACCTTTGCGAATACCCGGAGAAGATCCATGACTGAGGCCGTGGCGAAGCAGGTGACAGGCAGCGTGGCAGGCACGCCGGCAGATGGCGGCGGACCCGGCGGACGGCGCAAGCGCTGGCTGCTCGGCGGCCTGGCCGCCATCGTGGTGATCTGGGGCACGCTGGTGACGGCGGCCGAGCTGTTCTGGCCCGGCTGGGTGGAGAAGCGCCTGTCGCATGAGCTGAGTCAGCGCCTGAGCCTGGACATCACGCTCGACAAGGTCACCACCGACGCCATTCCCGGCATCCTCCACCTGTACAACCTACAGGTGAAGGACCTCGAGGGCAACCCGCTGATCGGCTTCAAGGAGCTGCACCTCGACTACTCCTGGCTGAGCATCCTGAGCCCGACCTGGCTGATCGAGAGCGCCGAGCTGATCGGCCCCGAGATCCACGCCGTGCTGCCCGCCGAGGGCCAGCTCAACCTGTTGAAGATGCTGCCGCCGCCGAGCGGCGAGCAGGTCGAGGGCCCGCGCTGGCACCTCGCCCGCCTGAGCGTGCGCGACGGCCTGCTGGCCTTCCGCGACGAGCGCGTGAAGCCGGCCCGCGCCATCACCCTGACGCCCTGGGCCTTCGACCTCAAGGACATCGGCACCGATTCCGCCGACGGCAAGGCCGAGCTGCACGGCGAGCTCGGCGGCGGCTCGCGCCTGGACTGGGTCGGCACCATCAACCTGCAGCCCGCATTCACTTCCAGAGGCCAGCTCAAGCTGAGCAGGCTGAACCTGCCCGACCTCATGCGCTGGGTGCCGGCCGACCTGCCGGTGCGCATC
>NZ_PTQZ01000238.1 GCF_002943415.1 Amnimonas aquatica
TGCCTGCCGCCGGACAGGCTGCCGCCGGACAGGCTGCCGCCGGACCGCCGCGAAGTGGCGTCCGACCCGGGCGGGTACGACCCGTCCGCCAGTGGAGAGCGACATGCTCGATGACGACCAGCTGCTGCGCTACCACCGCCAGATCCTGCTGCCGGAGTGGGATATCGCCGGCCAGGAGAAGCTCTCCGCCGCCACCGTGCTGGTGGTCGGCATGGGCGGCCTCGGCTGTCCGCTGGCGCAGTACCTGGCGGCGGCGGGCGCGGGCCGGCTCATCCTCTCCGATTTCGACACGGTGGAAGTCACCAACCTGCAGCGCCAGGTGCTGCACCACGAGGCCGATGTCGGCCGCCTGAAGGTCGAGTCCNATGACGCGCTGCTGGCGCGCTGGCTGCCGGAGGTCGATGTCGTGGCCGATTGCTGCGATAATTTCGCCACGCGCGAGCGGGTGGCCGCCGCCGCCTGGCGCGCCGGCGTGCCGCTGGTGTCGGGCGCGGCCATCGGCTGGCAGGGCCAGCTGGCGGTGTTCGACCCGCGTGCGCGCGAGTCGGCCTGCTATCACTGCCTGTATCCGCCGGGGGGTGACGACGAGGCGCCGACCTGCAGCGAGAACGGCGTCATGGCCACCACGGTGGCGGTGATCGGCAGCTGGCAGGCGCAGGAAGTGCTCAAGGTCATCGCCGGCACCGGGACGACGCTGAGCGGTCGCCTGCTGTGCTGGGACGGCCTGCGCAATGACGTGCGCAAGCTGCATGCGGCGAGGGATCCGGCCTGTCCGGTGTGTTCGGCCCGGCAGGGCGCAAGGGAAGGGGAGACGGCATGAATCACTACGCGAACTGGGGCAACGCCCTCAAGGGCCTGCTGCGCATCGGCCAGACCACCACCGTGCTGGCGGCCACCGGGCTGGCCTGGGCCACCGGCGAACGCCCGCCGCTGCCGCGCCTGCTGCGCCTGACTTTCGAGCGTCTGGGCGCGACCTACGTCAAGCTCGGCCAGTTCATCGCCAGCTCGCCCTCGCTGTTCCCGGCCGACTACGTCAACGAGTTCCAGCACTGCCTGGACAAGACCGAGCCGCTGCCCTTCGCCATCATGAAGGATGTGCTGGAGCGCGAGCTGCAGCGGCCGCTGGATGAGGTCTTCGCCGAAATCGACGAAATTCCGCTGGCATCGGCATCGATCGCGCAGGTTCATGCCGCGAAGCTGGTGACCGGTGAGGCGGTGGTGATCAAGATCCAGAAGCCGGGCGTCGAGAACGTCCTGCTCACCGACCTGAACTTCCTCTATGTCGCCGCCGTGCTGATGGAGCGCGCGCTGCCCAAGCTCAAGTTCGCCTCGCTGTCGGGCATCGTCAGCGAGATCCAGGCCTGCATGATGGAAGAGGTCGACTTCTACAAGGAGGCGAAGAATCTCGAGCAGTTCCGCGCCTTCCTGCAGAAGACCGGCAACACCCAGGCCACCGCGCCGCGCACCTACCCGGAGGCGTCCAGCCTGCGCGTGCTGACCATGGAGCGTTTCTACGGCGTGCCGCTGACCGACCTGGAGACCATCCGCAAGTACACCAAGGATCCGGCCGGCACGCTGGTGGCCGCGCTCAACACCTGGTTCTCCAGCCTGATGATGTGCGAGAGCTTCCACGCCGACCTGCACGCCGGCAACCTCATGGTGCTCACCGACGGCCGCCTCGGCTTCATCGACTTCGGCATCGTCGGCCGCATCGCGCCGGAGACCTGGTCATCGACCATGGCCTTCATCGAGTCGCTGAGCGAAGGCGACTTCGTCAAGATGGCCGACAGCATGTCGGTCATCGGCATGACCAAGCGCAAGGTCGACAAGGTGCAGCTGGCGAAGGACCTGGAGGCCATCTACGGGGCCGCCACCCAGGTCGATCCGGAGCAGGTGGTGAACGCGCTGGCCAACGACAGCGAGATCAACAAGCTCATGCTGGAGATCGTCGCGGTCGGCGAGCGCCACGGCATCCGCTTCCCGCGCGCCTTCGCCCTGCTGCTCAAGCAGATGCTCTATTTCGACCGCTACATCCGCATCCTGGCACCGGACATGAACCTGTTCGACGACGAGCGCCTGGAGTTCCTCGGCGGCGACGCCGGCAAGCCGCGCCTGCTGCACTGACGCCAGGCCCTCCGGGCCCCGCCGTTTCGAAAAAGGCCGCCCTGGCAACGCCAGGGCGGCCTTTTTCATGTCTGCCTTTCGCTTTGTTTCCGGTTGGTGGCCACCCTGCCGGCGGCGGGTTGCATTCCGGTAACGACTGCGCCAGTATCAAAAAAATAACAAAAGTTACATAAAAACAACAAAGCACGCAGCCCGTCGCGGCCAGCGCTGCCGGAGCCTGTCATGGTCCTGTTTCGTCTTTCCCTCGCCGTGCTGGCGGTCGTCCTCATGTCCGCCTGCAATGGCGGCTCCTCCTCGCGTGATGCCGGCAGCGGCGCCGAGGCGCGTCCGACGCTGAGCGCCGATGATCTGGTCGAGGCCGAAGGCGATGTCACGCGCGAGCTGCCGGTGGTGCTGCGCTTGTCCGCCGCGGCGGCTGGCGAGGTCGTGGTGCGGGTGCGCAGCGAAGATGGCTCGGCGCTGGCCGGCGAGGACTATACGGCAGTGGACCGTGATGT
>NZ_PTQZ01000239.1 GCF_002943415.1 Amnimonas aquatica
GCCACGATGCCCCCTGGGGCCGCCAGCTCATCATCGTCTCCGGCTTCGCCAGCTTCATCTGCGTCGCCACCGCCGGCCTCATGCTGCAGGGCCCGGCCGCCGGGAGCGCGGCGGGCCTGCTGGCCGGCCTGCTGCCGCTGCTGATCCTGGCCGGCGCCACGCTGTTCATGGTGCGCGGCTATGTCGTGGCCGACGGCGAGCTGCGGGTCATGCGCCCGCTCTGGCAGACCCGGCTGCCGCTGGCCGGCCTGCGCGCTGTCGAAGTGCTGCCGGACGCCATGCGCGCCAGCGTGCGCACCTGCGGCAACGGCGGCCTGTTCTCCTACACCGGCCGCTACCGCAACCGCGCCCTCGGCCCCTACCAGGCCTGGGTCAACGACATGAACCGCACCGTGGTGCTGCGCTTCGCCGAGCGCACGCTGGTGGTGTCGCCGGCCGATCCGGAGGCCTTCGCGCAGGAGATCCGGCGACAGGTCACGGCATGACGACCGGCACCCGGATATCCGGCCCGAGCGGTCGGGACCCGGGCCTCAGTTCGCCGCGTCGAGGAAGCCGCCGGATTGCCGCGCCCAGAGCTGCGCGTAGATGCCTCCCTGCGCGATCAGCGCATCATGGCTGCCGACCTCGACGATGCGCCCCTGGTCCATGACCACCAGCCGGTCCATGGCGGCGATGGTCGACAGCCGGTGCGCGATGGCGATCACCGTCTTGCCCGCCATCAGCCGGTACAGGTTCTCCTGGATCGCCGCCTCCACCTCCGAGTCCAGCGCCGAGGTGGCCTCGTCGAGGATCAGGATGGGCGCATCCTTGAGCATGACGCGGGCGATGGCGATGCGCTGGCGCTGGCCGCCGGAGAGCTTGACGCCACGCTCGCCGACATGGGCGTCGTAGCCGCGCCGGCCGGCGTTGTCGGCCAGCGCCGGAATGAAGTCGGCGGCGCGCGCCTGGGTAGCGGCGGCGAACATGGCGTCATCGCCGGCGTCCGGACGCCCGTAGAGGATGTTCTCGCGCACCGAGCGGTGCAGCAGCGAGGTGTCCTGGGTGACCATGCCGATGTGCGCGCGCAGCGAATCCTGCTGCACCCCGGCGATATCCTGGCCGTCGATGAGGATGCGCCCGCCCTCGAGGTCGTGGAAACGCAGCAGCAGATTCACCAGCGTCGACTTGCCGGCGCCGGAGCGGCCGACCAGACCGACCTTCTCGCCCGGCGCGATATCCAGCGTCAGGCCCTCGATCACGCCGCCGCCCTTGCCGTAGTGGAAGCTCACGTCCTCGAAGCGGATGCCGCCGGCCGGCACCGCCAGCGCCGGCGCGCCGGGCGCGTCATCGACCACGTGCGGCAGCGAGATGGAGCCGATGCCATCCTTCACCGTGCCGATGTTCTCGAACAGCGCCGACACCTCCCACATGATCCACTGCGACATGCCGGACAGGCGCAGCACCAGTCCCAGCGCCGCGGCCAGGGCGCCCACCGCCAGCTCGCCGCCCAGCCACAGCCAGATGCCGATGCCGCCCACCGCCAGCAGCAGCGCCGAGTTGAGCAGGTAGAGCACGGTGTTGAGCTGCGTCACCAGGCGCATCTGCCGGTACACCGTGGTCATGAAGCCGCCCATGCCCTCACGCGCGTAGGTCGCCTCGCGCTGCGCGTGCGAGAACAGCTTCACGGTCTGGATGTTGGTGTAGCTGTCGACGATGCGGCCGGTCATCAGCGAGCGGGCGTCGGCCTGCTCCTGCGACACCCGGCCCATGACCGGCACGAAGTGGCGCAGCATGAGCAGGTACAGGCCCAGCCAGGCCAGCAGCGGCATGGCCAGGCGCCAGTCCGCCGCCGCCATGATCGCCAGCGAGCCGAGGAAATACACCAGCACGTAGTTGAGCACGTCAATGAGCTTGATCACGCACTCGCGCACCGCCAGCGCGGTCTGCATGAGCTTGGTGGCGATGCGCCCGGCGAACTCGTCCTGGTAGAAGGCCATGGACTGGCGCAGCAGGTAGCGGTGGACCATCCAGCGGATGCGCATGGGGTAGTTGCCCATCAGCGTCTGGTGGTTGAGCAGCGAATGCAGCATGACCATGAGCGGCAGCGCCATGATCACCGCCGCCATGCCGGCGAGCTGCCAGCCCTGCGCCTGCAGGAAGCTGTCGCGGTCCTGCACCGACAGCCAGTCCACGATATGGCCGAGGAAGCTGAACAGCCAGACCTCCGCCACCGCGATCAGCGCCATCAGCAGCGCCGAGACCGCCAGCCAGGGCCAGGCGCCACGGGTGTAGTGCAGGCAGAATCCGGTCAGCGTGGCCGGCGGCTCGGTCGGCTCCTGCGGCGGAAAGGGGTCGAGGCGGCGTTCGAACCAGGAAAACATGGGCATGATCTCGCGCGGGTTCCGGCTGGGGAATGACCGGAAACGGGCGTTACTCTACCCGCGATGACCGCCGCACGTCAGCCCGCCATCTCCGCGCCCCGGCACCCGCACCCGCCGCCGGCACCGGGACACGCTGGCTCAGCCCGCCGCCAGCGCCGCCTGGCAGTAAGCCTCGCGCATGGCGCGGCGGCC
>NZ_PTQZ01000024.1 GCF_002943415.1 Amnimonas aquatica
GCAGACGGTGCAGATCAGTGCCGACGGCGGTGCCCGCGGCGAGGGCCGGGTCTTGTTCGTGCAGCCGGAGCTGGATGCCGCCAGCCGCAGCGGTTCGGTGCGTGTGGTGCTGGGCAATGCCGGCGGTCAGTGGCGCGCGGGCCAGTTCGTGCGCGCCCGCCTGGTGCAGGAGACCGGCGAGGCGGCCGGGGGCACGGTGCTGAGTGTGCCGCAGTCGTCCATCCAGACCGTTGACGGCAGACCGGTGGTCTTCGTCGCCGGCGATGACGGCATCCGGGCGCGGCCGGTGCTGACCGGCCGGCGTGATGGCGACCGCCGCGAGATCGTCTCCGGCCTCGATGCCGGCGAGCGCTACGTGACCGGCAATGTCTTCGTGCTCAAGGCCGAGCTGGGCAAGGAGGGCGCCGAACATGCGCACTGACATTTCCCGGCGGGCGAACCGCCACCCGAGGGCGGGAGGGCGCCATGCTTGATGCCATCCTGCGGGTTTCCCTGGCGCGCCGGCACCTGGTCGTGCTGCTGGTGCTCATGCTCGCCGCCGTCGGCCTGTTCATGTTGCAGAAGCTGCCGATCGACGCGGTGCCGGACATCACCAACAACCAGGTGCAGATCAACACCGAGCTGTCCGGGCTGTCGCCGGAGGACATCGAGAAACAGGTCACCTGGCCGATCGAGAGCGCGCTCGCCGGCACGCCGGGGCTGGTGTCGACGCGCTCGCTGTCGCGCAACGGCTTTTCCCAGGTCACGGCGGTGTTCCGCGACGACGTGGACATCTACTTCGCGCGCAACCAGGTCGGCGAACGCCTGAACGAGGCGCGCGACAGCCTGCCGCCGGGGGCCGCGCCACGCATGGGCGCGATCTCCACCGGCCTGGGCGAGGTCTACATGTGGGCGGTGCGCTACCGCGAGCCGGAGGCCGGCGAGTCAGCCGGCGCGGCCGACGCCGGTGGCACCGTGGCGCGCGACGGCGAGCCGGGCTGGCAGCGTGACGGCAGCTACCTGACGCCGGAAGGCGAATACCTGCGCACGGCGGTCGCGCGCGACGCCTACCTGCGCACGGTGCAGGACTGGATCATCGCGCCGCAGCTGCGCAGCGTGCCGGGCGTGGCCGGCATCGACAGCATCGGCGGTCACGAGAAGCAGTTCCACGTGCTGCCGGACCTGCTCAGGCTGCGCGCGCTCGGGCTGTCGGTGACCGACCTCGCGGCGGCGCTGGAGGCCGCCAACCAGAGCCGTGGCGCCGGCGTCATCGAGCAGAACGGCGAGGGCTATCTGGTGCGCCTGGACGGCCGCCTGCGCGGCGAGGCCGACATCGCCGCGGTGGTGGTGGCGACGCGCGGCGGCGTGCCGGTGCGCATCTCCGACGTGGCGCAGGTGGAGGCCGGCGCCGCGCTGCGCACCGGCGCGGCGAGCGAGAACGGCCGCGAGGTGGTGGTCGGCACCGCGCTCATGCGCATCGGCGAGAACTCGCGCACGGTGGCGCTGGCGGTCGACCGGCAGATGGAGCAGATCCGCCGCAGCCTGCCGCCGGGCATCGAGGCGCAGACCGTGCTCGACCGCAGCCAGCTCGTCAACGCCACCATCGCCACGGTGGTGAAGAACCTGAGCGAAGGCGCGCTGCTGGTGATCGTGGTGCTGTTCCTGCTGCTCGGCAACATCCGCGCGGCGCTGATCACCGCGGCGGTGATCCCGGTCACCGTGCTGCTCATGGGCACCGGCATGGTCCAGGCCGGCATCAGCGGCAACCTGATGAGCCTGGGCGCGCTCGACTTCGGCCTCATCGTCGACGGCGCGGTGATCATCGTGGAGAACTGCCTGCGCCGCCTGGCCGCGCGCCAGCATGCGCTGGGACGGCCGCTGGCGCTCGACGAGCGCCTGTCCGAGGTGCTGCAGGCCACGCGCGAGATGGTGCGTCCGTCGGTGTTCGGACAGGCCATCATCATCACCGTGTACCTGCCGATCCTGGCGCTGGAAGGCACCGAGGGACGCATGTTCCACCCCATGGCGATGACCGTGATCATGGCGCTGGCGGTGGCCTTCGTGCTGTCGCTGACGCTGGTGCCGGCGCTGGTGGGGCTGTGCTTCACCGGCTCGGTGACCGAGCGCGAGAACCGCTTCCTGGCGCGAGCCCGGGCCTGGTACGTGCCGGTGCTGGACTGGGCCATGCGGCAGCAGCGCAAGGCCCTGGGCGTGGCGCTGGCGGCGTTCGCGCTGGCGCTGGTGGTGTTCACCCAGCTCGGCCAGGCCTTCGTGCCGACGCTGGACGAGAAGAACATCGCCATGCACGCGCTGCGCATCCCCAGTGTCGGCATCGGCCAGTCCGCCGACATGCAGCTGCAGGTGGAGCGCGTGGTGGCCGGCTTCCCCGAGGTCGCCTTCGTGTTCTCCAAGACCGGCACCGCCGAGATGGCCGCCGACCCCATGCCGCCGAGCGCTTCCGACACCTTCATCATCCTGCATCCGCGCAGCCAGTGGCCGGACCGCGGGCAGACCAAGGCCGAGCTGATCGCGCGCATCGAACAGGCGGTGGGCGAGCTGCCGGGCAACAACTACGAGTTCACCCAGCCCATACAGATGCGTTTCAACGAGCTGCTCTCGGGGGTGCGCTCGGATGTCGCGGTCAAGGTCTTCGGCGATGACTTCGCGGCCATGCAGGACACCGCCGAGCGCATCGCGGCGGTGCTGCGTGGCGTCGACGGCGCCAGCGATGTCCGCGTCGAGCAGGTGCAGGGGCAGACGCTGCTGGACATCCAGGCCGATCGCGAGCTGCTGGCGCGCTACGGACTGACGCTGGCTGGCCTGCAGGACCTGGTGGCGGCGGCCATCGGCGGCCGCGAGGCCGGGGTGATCTTCGAGGGCGACCGCCGCTTCGATGTCGTGGTGCGCCTGCCCGAGGGCGCGCGCACCGACCTCGACCTGCTGCGCGCGCTGCCGGTCCCGGTGCCCGCAGCCGTGATCGGCGGCGCGGCCGGCGCCCAGGCCTTCGTGACTTTGGGCAGCGTGGCGACGCTGGAACTGCGCGACGGCCTGAACCAGGTCAGCCGCGAGAACGGCAAGCGCCGCATCGTGGTGCAGGCCAATGTCCGCGACCGCGACCTGGCCTCGTTCGTGAACGATGCCCGGACCGCGATCGCTGCCGGCGTCGCGCTGCCGGCCGGCAGCTGGCTGGCCTGGGGCGGCCAGTTCGAGAGCCTGCAGGCGGCCAAATCGCGGCTGATGCTGGTGGTGCCGGCGTGCTTCGCGCTCATCCTGGCGCTGCTGTTCATGGCGCTGGGCACGCTGCGCCAGGCGCTGCTGGTGTTCAGCGCGGTGCCGCTGGCGCTGACCGGCGGCGTGCTGGCGCTGTGGCTGTGCGGCCTGCCGTTCTCGATCACGGCGGCGGTGGGCTTCATCGCGCTGTCAGGCGTGGCGGTGCTCAACGGCCTGGTCATGATCAGCCGCATCAACCAGCTGCGCGCCGAAGGGCAGGCGCTGGAAGTGGCGGTGCGCGACGGTTCGCTGGCGCGCCTGCGGCCGGTGCTGATGACCGCGCTGGTGGCGGCGCTGGGCTTCGTGCCGATGGCGCTGGCCACCGGTACCGGCGCCGAGGTGCAGAAGCCGCTCGCCATCGTGGTCATCGGCGGCCTGATCAGCAGCACGCTGCTGACGCTGATCGTGCTGCCGGCGCTTTACCGGCTGGTCGAGGGCCGCCGGGCCGGGGAGCGGGCGGCGCCGCGCTGAGTCCCCGCGGCCCGGTGCGCTATGCCGGGCCGCGCTGGCCGAGGTGACGGGTTTTCCGGCCTGCGGGCGGGAAAACCCGTTTTTTCTTGTGGTCTCTACAATCCGGCAACATTCCGCTGCAAATCTCCCAACAAGTTCCCCCGGCTGATGACTAAAGCCCGACAGATGCGGGCCGACAAAGCTAGCAAGCTCACTGAAAACGTCATCAGCAGGAACAAGGACATGAAGTTACTCATTGCCGACGACAGCAAGGCCATGCGCCTGGTGATCGGGCACATGCTGCGTCAGGCCGGCTACCGCGGCCACGACATCGTCGAGGCGGCCGATGGCGACGAGGCGCTGGCGGCGATCCGCAAGGAAGATCCCGACCTGATCATTTCCGACTGGAACATGCCCGGCAAGACCGGCATCGAGGTCCTGCAGCAAATGCGCAGCGAGGGCATCGACACCACCTTCGGTTTCGTCACCACCGAGGTCAGCCAGGAGATGCGCACGCTGGCGCAGGACTCCGGTGCCGCCTTCCTGATCGGCAAGCCGTTCACGCCGGAAGACTTCCAGCGCGCGCTGGACGACTACCTGGGCTGAGGAGGACCGCCATGCCGTCGTTGCCGACTCCCGATGCCGTCAGCCAGACGCTGTCCACCTTCCTGCGCCGCGAGGTGTTCGTGCGCGAGGTGCCGGTGAACGCGCGTCCGCCGGTGCTGGGCATCTACAAGTCATCGTCCGGCGCGCCGGTGGCCGTGTGCGCCTCCGACATCGCTTTCGCCGCCTTTTCGTCGGCAGCGTTCGCGCTCATTCCCGCGCCGGTGGCACGCGACTCGGTCAAGGCCGGGGCGCTCGAGGAGGGGCTGGGCGAGATCTTCGCCGAGGTGCTCAACGTGCTGTCACGGTTGTTCGCCAGCCACGAGGGCGTGCGCGTGACCCTGATGCAGACCGTTTTCCCGCCGGCGCCGCTGCCACCGTCCGGCAGTCAGCCGGCGCCGGGCGGCGAGCTCGGGCTGGAAATCGACATCGATGGTTATGGCAAGGGCCTGCTGGTGCTGGGCCTGCTGGGGGCGGCATGAGTCTCGACATGGACATGAGCGAGTTCCACGCCATCTTCTTCGAGGAGGCGGCGGAGCATCTGGCCAGCCTGGAAGCGCTGCTGGTCGGCCTTGACCGGATGAACCCGGACAGCGAAGCGCTCAATGCCATTTTCCGTGCCGCGCATTCGATCAAGGGCAGCAGTGCCACCTTCGGCTTTCCCGACATGGCGGCGGTTACCCATGATCTGGAGACCCTGCTCGACCGCGTGCGCAAGCAGGAGCTGGTACTGACCGAAGTCATGGTCGACATCACGCTGGAGGCACGCGACGTGCTGCTGCTGCAGCTCGCCGCGCACCAGGGCGGCGAGCCGGTGGCGCAGGCGCTGATCGACGACCTCTGCGAACGTGTGCGCGCGCTGGCGCATGGCGAGGCCGGGCCGGTGTCGACGCCGGCACCCGCGCCCGATGCTGCGTGCGACAAACCGGCGACCGCCGTGCGCTCCGCAGATGACGGCGCCAACGCCGCAGTGGCGGAGGAGGCCGCGCCGCGCGCGCTGCGGAAAAAGCCCGCGTTCTTCTGCAACATGCCGGCGCCGGACCAGGCCGCGCCCGCCGTGACGCAAGCCGCCGCTGAAGTGCCCGAACCTCGGCCGGCCGCCCCGGCCGGACAGCCTGTCGCGCAGCCCGCGCCGGCGCGCGCCGCGGCGCCGGTGCGCTCGCTGGAGTCATCGTCGATCCGCGTCAGCGTGGAGAAGGTCGACCAGCTCATCAATCTGGTCGGCGAGCTGGTCATCACCCAGTCCATGCTGGCGCAGACCGCGCAGAGCGGGCTGGCCGGCGACAGCCTGGACGATGAGCGGCTCTACGAGCGCCTGCAGCAGCTGGAGCGCAACACGCGCGAGCTGCAGGAGTCGGTGATGAGCATCCGCATGCTGCCGGTGAGCGCGGTGTTCAACCGCTTCCCGCGCCTGGTGCGCGACCTCGCCGGCAAGCTCGACAAGCAGATCGAGCTGCGCACCTTCGGCGAGGCCACCGAACTCGACCGCGGCGTGATCGAGAAGATCACCGATCCGCTCACGCACCTGGTGCGCAACAGCGTCGATCATGGCATCGAGTCGCCGGCCGAGCGCGAGCAGGCCGGCAAGCCGGCGAAGGGCGTGCTGACGCTGTCGGCCTACCACCAGGGCGGCAGCGTGATCATCCAGATCCAGGACGACGGCAAGGGCCTGGACCGCGAACGCATCCTGGCCAAGGCGCGCGAGCGCGGCCTGCCGGTGTCGGAGAGCCCGGCCGACCAGGAAGTCTGGAACCTCATTTTCGCGCCCGGCTTCTCCACCGCCGAGGCGGTCACCGATGTCTCCGGCCGCGGTGTCGGCATGGACGTGGTGCGGCGCAACATCGAGAGCCTGGGCGGGCGCGTCGACATCGCTTCGCAGCGCGGCCAGGGCACCACCATCTCCATCCGCCTGCCGCTGACGCTGGCGATCATGGACGGCATGTCGGTGGGCATCGGCGACCAGACCTACATCGTGCCGCTGACCGCCATCATCGAGTCGCTGCGGCCGCAGGCCGCCGACGTCAAGGCGCTGGTCGGCCACGACGGCAGCAAGGGCCGCCTGGTGCACGTGCGCGGCGAGTACCTGCCGCTGGTGGCGCTGCACGAGGTGTTTGCGCTGACGCCCAAGACCGACCGCCCGGAGAAGGGCATCCTGATCATCGTCGACACCGAGAGCGGCCGCGCCGCGCTGTTCGTCGACGAGCTGCTGGGGCAGCGCCAGGTGGTCATCAAGAGTCTCGAATCGAATTACCGCAAGGTGCCGGGCATCTCGGCCGCGACCATCATGGGCGATGGCAGCGTGTCGATGATCCTCGACGTGTCCGAGGCCGTGCGCCTCGGCCGTCGCCACGGCCTTGCCAGCTACCCGATGGCCTGCGCCGTCTGAAGGAGTGCGTGAAATGGAACGTTTGCAGCAGGGCGACGGCAAGAGCCGCACCGGTCAGGAGTTCCTGACCTTCGCGCTGGGCGCCGAGGAATACGGCATCGACATCCTCAAGGTGCAGGAGATCCGCGGCTACGAGAAGGTCACGCACATCGTGAACGCGCCCGGCTTCATCAAGGGCGTGATCAACCTGCGCGGGACCATCGTGCCGATCATCGACCTGCGCCTGAAGTTCGCGCTCGGCAGCGCCGAATACACCGCCTTCACCGTGGTGATCATCCTCAATGTCTCCAGCCGCGTGGTCGGCGTGGTGGTCGACAGCGTGTCCGACGTGATCCAGCTCGACCCCGAGGATATCCGCGAGGCGCCGGCGCTGAGCAGCACCGACCTGGATACCCGCTTCATCCGCGGACTGGCCACGCTGGGCGAGCGCATGGTCATCCTGATGGACATAGAGGCCCTGATGAGCAGCCCCGACATGGCGCTGACCGGCAACGCACCGGCAGCGCACGGCGCCGATGCCGCCTGACGAATTACAAGGAGAACGATCATGCGCACCAACCTGCCGGTGACCGGCAACGAACGCTTCCTGGAAGAGGGCGAGTTCATCCTTTCCAAGGCCGACCTCAAGGGCAACATCACCTACATCAACCGCACCTTCATCGAGATGAGCGGTTTCACCGAGGCCGAGCTGGCCGGGCAGCCGCACAACATCCTGCGCCACCCGGACATGCCGCCGGAGGCCTTCCGCGACTTCTGGTCCACGCTCAAGGCCGGCAAGTCCTGGAGCGGCCTGGTGAAGAACCGCTGCAAGAACGGCGACCACTACTGGGTCCAGGCCAACGCCTCGCCGATCTGGCAGAACGGCACCATGATCGGCTACATGTCGGTGCGCACCCGGCCCGAGCGCAAGCTGGTCGAGCAGACCGAAGAGCTCTACCGCAAGATGCGCAACGGCGAGAGCCGGGTCACGCTGAGCGAGGGCCGGGTGATGCAGGCAGGCTGGCGCGGCCGCCTGCAGCGTTTCACCAACATCAGCCTCAAGCACCGCATGATGGCCACCTTCGCGGTGGTCGCCGGCTTCTGGCTCGCGCTCACCGCGGTGGCACTGCAGGGGGCAGGCGGCGGCGCCCGCGACCTGCTGCTGTCCCTGTCGGCGATCGGCGCCCTGGCCAGCGCCGGCATGCTCTGGCGCACCTACGGCGTGCTCGCGCGGCCGATCGACCGCATCCGCCGGCAGATGGTGGAGATCGCCAACGGCAACATGTCGCTGCTGGTGAGCAAGGACCGCAGCGACGAGATCGGCGACATGTCCGACGCCTTCAAGTCCATGTTCATCAAGCTGCGCTTCGACATGGCCGACACCCGCCGCACCGCCGACGCCGCCCAGCGCATGGGTTTCGCGCTCGACAACGTGTCCACCGTGGTCACGGTGTCGAACGAAGAGAACAATCTGATCTACATGAACCACGCCGGCCGCCGCCTGTTCGAGGGCATCTTCAAGGGGGCCGCCGCCGTCGACCGCCTGTTCGGACACCCGATCATGGCGTCGCTGGAGGATCCGGCGCTGGTGGAGATCACCTCGGGCCGCCTGGACAAGCCGCGCTCCGCCGAAGGGCGTGTCGGCGACCGCATCATCCGCTTGTCCACCAACCCGGTGATCGATGCCCGCGGCGTGTACCTGGGCCGTGTCTGCCAGTGGACCGACCGCACCGTGGAGATCAACGCCGAGCGCGAGGTCGCGGGCATGGTCGAGGCCGCCGCTGCTGGCGACTTCTCGCGCCGCATCGACGAGAGCAACAAGGAAGGCTACTTCCGTACCCTGGCCGGCGACCTCAACCGCCTGGCCGAGGCCTCCGACAACAGCCTGTCGGACATCGTGCGCGTGCTCAACGCGCTGGCGCAGGGCGATCTGACCCAGACCATCGAGCGTGACTACCAGGGCACCTTCGCCCAGCTCAAGCACGATGCCAACGCCACCGTGGCGCAGCTGAAGAGCATCATCACCACCATCACCGAGGCCACCGACGCCATCAACAGCGCGGCCAAGGAGATCGCCGCCGGCAACGCCGACCTGTCGCGCCGCACCGAGTCGCAGGCCGCCAGCCTGGAGGAGACCGCCTCCAGCACGGAAGAGCTGACCAACACCGTGCGCAACAACGCCGACAACGCCACCCAGGCCAGCCATCTGGCACGCACCTCGTCGGAAGTGGCAGATCGCGGCGGCAAGGTGGTCAGCGAGGTGGTGAGCACCATGGGTGCCATCGCCGAGTCGTCGAGCAAGATCGCCGAGATCATCAGCGTCATCGACGGCATCGCCTTCCAGACCAACATCCTGGCGCTCAACGCCGCCGTGGAAGCGGCGCGCGCCGGCGAGCAGGGCCGCGGCTTCGCGGTGGTGGCCGGCGAGGTGCGCAACCTGGCGCAGCGCTCGGCGTCCGCCGCCAAGGAGATCAAGGAGCTGATCTCGGAGTCGGTGACCAAGGTCTCCAGCGGCTACAAGCTGGTCGAGACCGCCGGCCAGACCATGCAGGAGATCGTGTCGTCGACGCAGCAGGTGGCATCGATCATGACCGAGATCTCGCAGGCCTCGGAGGAGCAGCGCAACGGCATCCTGCAGCTCAACAACGCCATCGGCAGCATGGACGAGACCACGCAGCAGAACGCCGCGCTGGTCGAGGAGGCTGCCGCCGCCGCGCAGTCGCTGGAAGACCAGGCGATGAACCTGACCCAGGCCGTGGGCGTGTTCCGCATCAGCGAGCGCGGCGAGCGCCAGGCCGGTCTCGGCGCGCGCAATGTCGAGCGGCTGCCGGTGCGCGCGGTGCGCCCGGTGAAGGCCAAGTCCTCGTCGGCGGCCGCGAAGCTCGACGACGAGTGGGAAGAGTTCTGAGGCCGCCGGCCGGCTCCGTGACGGGGCCGGCCAGGGGCCGGGCGAGGATGGCTTGAAACCACATGTCGGCATTCTGGATGCATCAAGGGACGGCAGTCGCAACTTCGACTTCTCGCTGTCCGATTTCCGTCAGGTCCAGCGCCTGATCCTCGACCATGCCGGCATACGGCTGGCCGACACCAAGCAGGACATGGTGTACAGCCGCATCATCCGGCGCCTGCGCGCCACCGGCATCGGCAGTTTCCGCGACTACCTGTCGCTGATCCGCACCGATCCGGCGGAGTGGCAGGCCTTCGTCAACAGCCTGACCACCAACCTGACCTCGTTCTTCCGCGAGGAATACCATTTCCCCATCCTCGCCGGCATGCTGCGCGCGCACGGCGGTGGCGAGTTCCGCATCTGGTGCAGCGCCGCCTCGACCGGCGAGGAACCCTACTCGCTGGCGATCACGGCGCTGGAGACGCTGGGGCCGCAGGCGCTGTCGCGTGTGCGCATCATCGCCACCGACATCGATACCCAGGTGCTGGCGAAGGCGGAGGCGGGCGTCTACAGCAGCGAGCGCATCGAGCGCATGGATCCGCGCTACCGCAAGTACTTCCTGCGCGGCACCGGCACCCGCGCCGGCATGGTCCGGGTCAAGCCGGAGCTGCAGCGCATGATCAGCTTCCGCCAGCTCAACCTGCTGGCCGACGACTGGCCGCTGGACGGCCGCTTCGACGCGCTGTTCTGCCGCAATGTGCTGATCTATTTCGACAAGGATACCCAGCGCCGGGTGCTGGAGCGCTTCATTCCCTACATGACGCCGGAGGCGCGGCTGTTCATCGGCCACTCCGAGTCGCTGCTGCACCTGGGCGAGCTGTTCAGCCTGCGTGGCAAGACCGTCTACGAGCTGCGCCGGCCGGGACGCTGATCATGACCAGGATCGTGCAGCGGGCCGTGCGTCGCGGACAGCCCTTGCCGCCCGGCGAGGAGTTCCTCGCCACCAAGCGTTTCCGCGACCACCAGTTCAAGTGCGACGTGATCAAGATCATGCCGGGTGAGTTCTATGTCGCCTCCGGCAATGTCGCGCTCGCCACGGTGCTGGGTTCCTGCGTGTCGGCCTGCATCTGGGACCCGATCACGCGCATCGGCGGCATGAACCACTTCATGCTCGCCGGCAGTCGCGGCGGGCTGGCCAGCATGCGCTACGGCGACTACGCCATGGAGACGCTGATCCGCCACGTGCTCGCGGCCGGCGCGCTCGGCAACAGCCTGGAAGCCAAGATATTCGGCGGCGGCCGCGTGCTCAAGGGCATGACCAGCACCGATGTCGGCGGCGACAACATCCGCTTCGTCATCGACTACCTGCGCGAGCAGGGCATTCCGATCACCGCCCGCGATCTGGGCGACACCTGCGCGCGCAAGCTCTATTTCTTCCCCGACAGCGGCCGCGTGAAGCTGCGCCGCATGCATTCGGAAGAGAGCCTGGATGTCGTGCGCGAAGAACTGAACTACAGACAGCGCATCGTGCGCGAGGCATGAACATGACAGCGGCCCAGCGTGGTGTTTCCCCGGATGGCCAGATACGCGTCCTGGTGGTCGACGACTCTCCCTCCATGCGGCTGCTGCTGCAGCAGATGATCAACCGCGAGCAGGACATGCGCGTGGTCGGCACGGCGCCGGATCCGCATGCCGCGCGCGAACTGATCAAGCAGCTGCGGCCGGACCTGATCACGCTCGATGTCGAGATGCCGGGCATGAACGGCCTGGAGTTCCTCGACCGCCTCATGCGCCTGCACCCCATGCCGGTGCTGATGATCTCCAGCCTGACCGCTGAAGGCAGCGAGCAGAGCCTGCGTGCGCTGGAGCTGGGTGCCGTCGACATCATCCGCAAGCGCGCGCTGACGCCGAAGAGCGAGTTCCTGGCCATGGCCGCCGAGGTCGCGGACAAGATCCGCGCGGCCTACCAGGCGGTACCGCACTTCCGGCGCCGGGCGCCGCTGCGGCAGGTGTCCGCGCGTCCGCTGGTGCATGCCGGCGCGCGCTTCGACCGGCGCAAGGTGGTGGTGGTCGGCGCCTCCACCGGCGGCACCGAGGCCATCAAGGATTTCCTCGAGGTCATGCCGCCGGGCTGCCCGCCGATCCTGCTCACCCAGCACATGCCGGAGGATTTCACTTTCCGTTTCGCCAAGCGCCTGAACGACTGCTGCGCGATCCGGGTCAAGGAGGCCGAGGCCGGTGAGCGCCTGCAGCCGGGCTGGGCCTACATCGCGCCCGGACATTCGCACATGCTGGTGCGGCGCGTGACTGGCGGCGGCTACGAGACCGTGCTGTCGCAAGGGCCGGAGGTGAACCTGCACCGGCCGGCGGTGGATGTGCTGTTCGATTCCGCCGCCGAGGCGGTCGGGCGTCATGCCGTCGGCGTGCTGCTGACCGGCATGGGCAAGGACGGCGCCGCCGGGCTGCTGCGCCTGCGGGAGTCCGGCGCCACCACGTTCACCCAGGATGAAGCCAGCTGCGTGGTCTTCGGCATGCCCAGGGCGGCGCGCGAGCTCGGCGCTTCCTGCGCCGAAGGGCCGCCGGCACGGCTGGCCGACCTGGCGCTGGCGGCGCTGCGCGACCGGCCGGAGGAGGTGTCCTGAAGCGGCGCCGGCCGGGCTGCGCCGCGCCATGGGGCAGGGCCGGACCGCAGACTATCGGCAGTGGCGGCGGCGGACACGCCCCGGCATTTTTTTGACGATCCCGCGTCGACTGTCGGGCAAATGACGCGCGGCTTTTGTTTTTCTTTGTATCTTGCTGTTTTCAATAAATAAAATTGTTGGCACACGGGTTGCTTGAGTGCTGTGTGGCTGGCATTCGGGGTATCCGCTCATGATCAAGAAAATCGTACTGTTCGGCCTGCTGGGCGTGCTGCTGCTGGCGGGCACCGTGATCGGCAC
>NZ_PTQZ01000240.1 GCF_002943415.1 Amnimonas aquatica
GGCGAGCGCGCACAACGGCCGCCAGCCGGCGGCACCGGCAGCAGCACCGGCGGCCATGGCAGTGGCGGCATCGGCGCCGCCGGGCATCAGGGAAAGGCTCATCACACCACCTCCTCTTTCACGGGAATCAGCTTGAGTTCATGACTGCGCGCCGGCCGGCGCTGGCCGCGCTCGCGCACAAAACGGATGTCCGGGTCGCCGCCGCGCTCGTTGACGAAGGTGCGGAAGCGCCTGAGTTTCTCGGGATCGCCGATGGCGTTGGCCCACTCGCACTCGTAGCGGTCGACCACCAGCTGCATCTGCGCTTCCAGCTCGGCGCCGAGGCCCAGGCTGTCGTCGAGCACCACCGCCTTCAGGTAGTCCAGGCCGCCCTCCAGCGACTCGCGCCACACCGAGGTGCGCTGCAGCTTGTCGGCGGTACGGATGTAGAACATCAGGAAGCGGTCGATGGTGCGGATCAGGGTCTCGTCGTCGAGGTCGGTGGCGAACAGCTCGGCGTGGCGCGGGCGCATGCCGCCATTGCCGGCGACGTAGAGGTTCCAGCCCTTGTCGGTGGCGATCACGCCGACATCCTTGCTCTGCGCCTCGGCGCACTCGCGGGTGCAGCCGCTGACCGCGAACTTGAGCTTGTGCGGCGAACGCAGGCCCTTGTAGCGGTGCTCGATGCGCAGCGCCATGGCGACGCTGTCCTGCACGCCGTAGCGGCACCAGGTGCTGCCGACGCAGCTCTTCACCGTGCGCGTGGACTTGCCGTAGGCATGGCCGGTCTCGAAGCCGGCGGCGATCAGCTCGCCCCAGATGTCCGGCAGCTCATGCAGCTCGGCACCGAACAGGTCGATGCGCTGGCCGCCGGTGATCTTGGTGTAGAGGTCGTACTTCTGCGCCACCTGGCCGATGGCGATCAGCCCTTCCGGGGTGATCTCGCCGCCGGGAATGCGCGGCACCACCGAATAGGTGCCGTTCTTCTGCATGTTGGCCATGAAGGTGTCGTTGGTGTCCTGCAGGGGCACCAGCGACGGCTCCATGATCGGCCGGTTCCAGCACGAGGCCAGGATCGAGCCCACCGCCGGCTTGCAGATGTCGCAGCCGACCCCGTGCGCCTGAGCGCCGCTCCCGCCCGGCCGCCTGCCGTGCCGCGCCAGCAGTTCCTCGAAGGTCTCGATGCCCTCCACGCGCACGAAGTGGTAGAGCTCCTGGCGGGTGTGCGCGAAGTGTTCGCACAGGCTCTTGTCCACGGTCACGCCGCGCGCCGTCAGCTCGTGCTCGAAGACCTGCTTGAGCAGTGCCGCGCAGCCGCCGCAACCGGTCGCCGCCCTGGTGCAGGCCTTGATGCCGGCGAGGTCGCTGCAGCCGCCGTCGATGGCCTCGCAGATCGCGCCCTTGCTGACGTTGTGGCAGGAGCAGATGGTCGCCGCCGCCGGCAGCGCGTCGACGCCCAGCGCCGGCGCCGCCTCGCCCGCCGGCAGGATGAGCGCGGCCGGATCGGCCGGCAGCGCGATGCCGTTCTGCACGTACTGCAGCAGGGTGTCGTAGTAGCTGTTGTCGCCCACCAGCACCGCGCCGAGCGCGGTCTTGCCATCGGCCGAGACCACCAGGCGGCGGTAGCTCGACGTGGCCTCGTCGATGTAGCGGTAGCTGCGCGCGCCCGTCTGGGCGCCGTGGGCATCGCCGATGGAACCGACATCCACGCCCAGCAGCTTGAGCTTGGTCGACATGTCGGCGCCAGTGAAAGGCTCGGCCTCCTCGCCGCAGAGCTGCATGGCGACACCGCGTGCCATGCGGTAGCCCGGCGCCACCAGGCCGAAGATGCCGCCGTTCCAGGCCGCGCACTCGCCGATGGCGTGGATGTCCGGGTCGCTGGTCAGGCACTGCGAGTCGATCGCCACCCCGCCGCGCGGGCCCAGCGCCAGGCCGGCGTCGCGCGCCAGCGCATCCTGCGGGCGGATGCCGGCGGAGAACACGATCAGGTCGGTCTCCAGGAACTCGCTTTCAGCACCGGCGGCGCCGGCGAAATTCATGCGGTAGCGGTACTCGCTGCCGGCGGTGATGTTCTGCGTCGCGCGCGACAGGTGCACGCCCACGCCCAGCGCCTCGATGCGCGCCTTCAGCGCCGCGCCGCCGGCGTCGTCGAGCTGCACCGGCATCAGCCGTGGCGCGAACTCCACCACATGCGCCTCCAGGCCCAGCGACTTCAGCGCGTTGGCGGCCTCCAGCCCGAGCAGACCGCCGCCGACCACCACGCCGCGACGGGCATTGCCGGCGGCGGCGCGGATGGCATCGAGGTCATCCAGCGTGCGGTAGACCAGACAGGCGTCGCCCTCGGCGCCCGCGATGGGCGGCACGAAGGGATACGACCCGGTCGCCAGCACCAGCTTGTCATAGCCATGGCGGCCGGCACTGGTGACCACCTCGCGGCGCGCGCGGTCCAGGCCGGTGACCGGCACGCCCAGGTGCAGGGTGATGCCATCCTGCCGGTACAGCGCCAGCTC
>NZ_PTQZ01000241.1 GCF_002943415.1 Amnimonas aquatica
GCCGGTGGCGGCCATCACGCAGCGCTACGACGAGCAGTTCCGCCGCCTCACCGCCGGCGACTTCCTGCCGGCAGACGGTTCGCCGGGCATCGGCCGGCTGATGCAGGCCTTCGCCCTCACCAGCGCCGCCGAGCCGGTGCGCGCCGCCATCCGCGCCGCGCAGAAGCGCCGCGACCTGCCGCGCGGCAGCGCCGAGTCGGTGGTGGACGAGGCGGCGGCCAAGGGCATTGTCGATGCCGAGGGGCGCGAGCAGCTGCTGACCGCGCAGGCGGCCTGCCTGGCGGCGATCGAGGTCGACGTGTTCACCGACGAGGAGTACTACGGCAGCCCTGACGGGGTGCAGGGCCTGACGGCGACCGGGGATGACGGCCGCTGAGGGCAGCCGTTGCCAACGGTCATGGCGTGACGGCCGGGCCCGGGTCTTCGCCTGGCCCTGAAGCGGTCGGGGGCCGCCGTTTTCGCCAGCCCCCGTGGTCCGTCTGCCGGTCGTCCGCCTGCTGCGGGCGCGCCGGGCTCAGGCGGTCTTGCCGAAGTTGAAGCTGCGGAAGTCCGGCGAACGCATGCGCATCCAGTACTTCCAGGTGAAGCCCGGCCAGATGGTGAAGTTGCGGCCGTTCTCGTCGATGTACCAGCTCTTGCAGCCGCCTTCGCTCCACACCATCTTCTGCAGCTCGGCCTGGATCCTGTCGTTGTAGGCGTCCTGCGCGGCCGGCTTGACCTCGATGGTCGCGGCGCCGCGGCGGTCCATCTCTTCCAGGCAGGCGATCACGTACTTGATCTGCTGCTCGATCATGAAAATGATCGAGTTGTGGCCGAGCGCGGTGTTCGGGCCGAGCAGCATGAACAGGTTCGGCAGGTCCTTCAGCGTGGTGCCCAGGTAGGCGCTCATGCCCTGCGACTTCTCGCGCACTTCCAGGCCGTCGCGGCCGCGGATCTTCAGCGGCCCCAGCGGGTCGGCGACATCGAAGCCGGTGCCGCAGATGATGGCGTCGACCTTGTGCACGACACCATTGGCATCGACCACGCTGTTCGCGCGCACTTCCTTCACGCCGGCGGCGATGACATCGACATTGTCGCGGGTCAGCGCCGGGTAGTAGTTGTTGGAGAACAGCACGCGCTTGCAGCCGATGGTGTAGTTCGGCGTCAGCTTCGCGCGCAGCTCCGGATCCTTGACCTGGCGGGCCAGGTGCCAGCGCGCCAGCTTTTCGATGGCGACCATCAGCTTCGGATTGACGAAGCCGAGCGCGAAGCCCTCGGCCTGCCAGTAGATGCTGGCGCGGAACAGGCGCTGTGAGGCCGGAATGAAGCGGAACAGCTTCTTCACGCCGTCGTTGATCAGGCCGTCCGGCTTCGGCACCAGCCAGGGCGGCGTGCGCTGGAACAGCACCAGCTTGTCGACCTGGGGCGCGATTTGCGGCACGAACTGGATGGCGCTGGCGCCGGTGCCGATCACCGCAACGCGCTTGCCGGCGAGGTCGTAGTCGTGGTTCCACTGCGCGGAATGGAAGAGCGCTCCCTTGAACTTGTCCAGGCCCTTCACGTTCGGCAGCGCCGGACGGCTCAGGCCGCCGATGCCGGACACCACGATGCGCGCGGTGTACTGCTGGCCGTCGCCGGTGGCCAGGTGCCAGCGGCCTTCGCTTTCATCCCAGCGGGCATCGAGCAGTTCGCTGTTGCCGCGGAAGTGCGGCAGCAGGCCGTACTTGTTCGCGCAGCCCTTCATGTAGGCGAGGATCTCGGCCTGGCCGGAGTAGAAGCGCGACCAGTCCGGGTTCTGCTCGAAGGAGAACGAGTACATGTGCGACGGCACGTCGCAGGCAGCGCCCGGGTAGTTGTTGTCGCGCCAGGTGCCGCCGATGTCAGCGGCCTTTTCCAGGATCAGGAAGTCGTTGCGGCCGGCCTTCTTCAGGAAGATGCCCATGCCGATGCCGGAGAAACCGCTGCCGACAATGACGATATCGTGGTGGGGGATGGTCAAGAGGAATGCTCCCAGTCAGGCCCGGCGGGTCCGGGCGATACGGGCCGGCGGCAGGCCGGCATCCGTGCTGGGGGCGAACATTGAATGTAACATTGTGCAATGTCAAGTTTGTGGCCGGTCTTCCCGGTCACGGCCAGCCGGCTGCCCGGGGCCGGCCATGGCGGCACCCCGCCCGCAGGGGCGGGGCGTCCGGGAGGGTCAGCGCTGGATGCGCGAGATCTTGCTGCCCTCGATGCTCAGGCTGGCCATCAGGCCCTGCTGGTCGAAGGCGAAGGCGTAGGCATCGCCGGTCAGCGTGGTGCTGGACAGGCTCTTGGCCACGCCGTCGTTGACCACCACCACGGTCGGGCCGGCGCCGATCTCCCAGCCCTTGCTGCGGTCGAGGTGGCTCACCGCCTTGTCGTTCATCAGGAACAGCACATAGCCGTAGGACTGCGCGCCGGCCTGCAGGCCCCAGGAGGCCGAGACCGAGTTGTAGTAGCCGCTGGTCTGGCCGCCTTTCA
>NZ_PTQZ01000242.1 GCF_002943415.1 Amnimonas aquatica
ACCACTTCCAGGCTCTGGCGCTGTCCCAGGCGCAGGCCGAAGGCAGGCATGCGCAGCCGGCCGGCGGTGAGCGCGTAGAGGTCGGCCAGCGCGGGATAGGACAGGTACAGTTCGGTGGTGTCCAGGGCGGCGGCCGGCAGGCCGGCCTCGTCCAGCAGCCGCAGCGGATCGCCGCCGGCCTCGCGCACCAGCGCGGCGTAGCCGAGCAGGCCGCCGCTGCGCACCAGATACCGCATGTGTGACCCTCCCGGATGTGCTCCGCCGTGCCGGCGTGATCGGATTGCGACTCGTGATTTGTCAAATCATGCCCCGGTCCCGCGCCTATTGTCGAGAAAACAACAAAGGCGAGGCGCCACATGCAACCGCTCTACGACGTGATCATCCGCCAGGGACGCTATTTCGACGGCACCGGTGCCGAGTCGGCCATACGCGATGTCGCCATCCGCGACGGCCGCATCGCCCGGGTCAGCGCGACCGCG
This sequence comes from Amnimonas aquatica, assembly GCF_002943415.1. Lineage (GTDB taxonomy): Bacteria > Pseudomonadota > Gammaproteobacteria > Pseudomonadales > Moraxellaceae > Perlucidibaca > Perlucidibaca aquatica_A. The sequence continues at coordinate 480 of NZ_PTQZ01000242.1, forward strand.
CTGGATCCGGCGCAGGCCGCGCGGGTCATCGATGCTACCGGCAAGTGGATCACGCCCGGCTTCCTCGATACCCATACCCATTACGATGCCGAGGTTCTCGCCGCGCCGGCGCTGTCGGAGTCGGTGCGCCATGGCGTGACCACGGTGCTGGTCGGCAGCTGTTCGCTGAGCATGGTCTGCAGCGAGGCCGAAGATGCCTCCGACATTTTCACCCGCGTCGAGACCGTGCCGCGCGAGAAGGTGCTGCCGATCCTGCACGCGCACAAGACCTGGCGGCGGCCGGCCGAGTGGGTCGAGTTCGTGCGCCGGCAGCCGCTGGGCCCGAACCTGATCTCGTTCATCGGCCACAGCGACATGCGTGTCGCCACGCTCGGCCTGCACCGCGCCACCGACCGCGCGGTGAAGCCGAGCGAAGACGAGCTGCGGCGCATGGAGGGCATGCTGGAGGAGGCGCTGGATGCCGGCTTCCTGGGCATGTCGACCATGCGCCTGAAATGGGACAAGATCGATGGCGACCGCGCCTGGTCGAAGAGCCTGCCCAGCACCTACGCGCGCCTGGGCGAGCTGGCCCGGCTCAACCGCATCCTGCGCCGGCGCGGACGCGTGCACCAGGGCGCGCCCAACGCCGCCAACCCGCTGCTGGTGTTCGAGTATGTCGGCGCCGCGCTGGGGCTGTTGCGCAAACCGCTGAAGATGACGCTGATCACGCTCATGGCGCTGAAAGGCAACCGCACCGTGCGGCCCATGGCCCAGTTCCTGTCGCGTTTCGTCAACGCGCTGGGCGGCAATTTCCGCTGGCAGCTCCTGCCAACCCCCTTCACCGTCTATGCCGATGGCATCGACGTGGTGTTCTTCGAGGAGTTCGGCGCCGGCGAAATGGCGCTCGACCTGCGCGACCAGATCGAGCGCAACGCCCTGCTCAAAAACGAGGCCTACCGCCGCCGGTTCCGCAAGTTCTATGGCGAGAAGCTGAGCCCGCGTGTGTGGCAGCGCGACTTCGGCGACGCCATCGTGCTCGAGTGCCCGGACCGCGCGCTGGTCGGCCGCAACTTCGCCGAGATCGCCCGCGAGCGCTCCATCCACGTCGTCGACCTGTTCCTCGATCTGGTGGTCGAGTTCGGCCGCTCGCTGCGCTGGTACACCACGGTCGGCAACCACCGGCGCCAGGCCGTGCTGGAAATGGTGCAGGATCCGCGCACGCTGATCACCTTCTCCGATGCCGGCGCGCACATCCGCAACATGGCCTTCTACAACCTGCCGCTACGCTTCCTCAAGCTGGTGCGGCAGGCCGCCGACGATGGCCAGCCGGTGATGAGCCTGGAGAAGGCGGTCTGGCGCGTCACCGGCGAGCAGGCCGACTGGTTCGGCATCGAGGCCGGGCGCATCCGCGAGGGCGATCGCGCCGACCTGGTGGTGCTGGATCCGTCCGGTCTGGCGCAGGACCTGGAACAGGTGCACTGGGCCGAGATGGAGAACTTCGGCGGCCTGCAGCGACTGGTCAACCGAAACCCGGGGCTGGTCGAGCATGTCTTCATCAACGGCCGGGCAGCGGTCGAGCATGGCGAGGTGGTGCCGGCGCTGGGGCGGGAGGCCGGTTTCGGCACCTTCCTGCCGGCGCGCTGACCATGCCGGCTGCTACCTCGCTGTCGGCCTGGCGGCAGCGTTTCGCCGGGCTGCCGCCGGTCACGGGCCCGGTGTCGCCGTGCTTTTTCCGCGCCGGTTTCGTCGGTCCGGCCTGGCTGTGTCGCATCGCGCCCGGCGCGGTGGCGCTGGGCGGGCTGCCCGGCTGGGCCGGCAAACGCTTCACCACACCCGGCCTGGCGGTGAATGTGCTGGAGGGCGGGGACGGGCTGCGCGAGGTCATGCCCATGCGCGTCGCGCAGGGGGTATCGCTGCTGGATGACCGGCCGGCGCTGGTGCTGATCTACGGTGCCGGCTCGCCGCTGCTCTGGCGCCGCGTCCGCGACGAGCTGCGCGTGCTCGATGCCGAGCGCTGGCTGG
>NZ_PTQZ01000243.1 GCF_002943415.1 Amnimonas aquatica
CGACCTGGACGCTGGCCACCAATTTCCGTTCCGATCCGGCGCTGGTCGCTGGCGTGAACCGGCTGTTCAGCTTCCGCGACTGGCCGGGCGGTGCTTTCGCACAGCCCGATGCCGCGCACGGCCTGCAGTTCAGCCCGGTGTCCGCCGGCCGTGGCGAGGGCCGTCTGCGCCGGCGCCTGCCGGACGGTTCGCTGGTGACGCCGGCGGCGGTGCAGATCGCGCTGCCGGACGACATCGCCGCCCTGACCACGGGCAAGGCCCGCCGCCTGCTCGCCGAGCAGTGCGCGGAGACCATCCTCGGCTGGCTGCAGGCCGCCGACCGTGGCGAGCTCGGGCTGCTCGCGCCGGACGCCGGCGGTGATGATGCGGGCGGCGCTGCGCTGTGCCCGGTCGGGCCTGGCGACATCGCCGTGCTGGTGCGCAAGGGCTCCGAGGCGCGTGTGCTGCGCCAGGCCCTGCAGGCGCGCGGCATCCCGAGTGTCTACGGTTCGGACCGTGACTCCGTCTATGCCAGCGGCGAGGCCGGGCAGCTGCAGCGCTGGCTGGAGGCCTTCGCCGATCCCGGGCGCGAGGAGCGCCTGCGCCTGGCGCTGGCGACCCCGGCGCTGGGGCGCAGCTGGGGCGAGCTGGCGCGTCTGCGTGCCGACGAGCGCGCCTGGGAGCACGAGGTCGAGGTGCTGCGCGACATGCAGGCGATCTGGCGTGCCAGCGGCGTGCTGGCGGCCGTGCGCCAGTGGCTGTTCCGCCAGCAGGTGCCGGCGCGCCTGCTGCATCCGGACTGCCGCGACGGCGAGCGCGCGCTGACCAACTTCCTGCACCTGGCCGAGCTGCTGCAGGCGGCATCCACCGGTCTGCACGGCGAGCAGGCGCTGATCCGTCATCTTGCCGAGCGCCGCGAAGGCCAGGGCGGGCAGGGCGGCGACGAGGCGCTGGTGCGCCTGGAAAGCGACAGCGCACGCGTGCGCGTGGTGACCCTGCACCAGTCCAAGGGGCTGGAGTATCCGCTGGTCTGCCTGCCGTTCTCGGCGGTACCGGCCCTGCCGCGCAAGGGCGGGCTGCGCCGTTACCACCGCGATGACGGCGCCCTGGTCATGGACCTCGACAGCGACGAAACCTCGGTGGCCAGCCGCCGCGCCGCGCACGAGCAGCTGCAGGAGGACCTGCGCCTGTTCTATGTCGGCGTCACCCGGCCCAGGCATCTGCTCTGGATGGCCCTGCTGCCGGTCGGTGGCAAGCAGGACATCGCCNGGCCTGCAGGTCGAAGCCGTGACGCCGGCGCCGCTGCCGGTCAGCGTCAGCGAAGCCGAGTCGGCCCGTGCCGAGACCTGGCGCGAGCAGCTGCTGTCGGGGCTGGCCGCGCTGCCGCGCGGTGCCGAGATAGGCAGTTTCTGGCACACCCTGCTGGAGGAGGCTGCCGCCGCCGGGTTCGCCCATGATGCCGACAGCCTGCGCCGGCTCGACGACATCATTGCCCGCGAATGCGCGCTGCGCCGCTGGGCGGAACAGGCCCCGGTGCTGCAGCAGGCCCTGCGCGCCTGGCTGCGTCATGACCTCGGGCTGCCGGTGCAGCCGGATGGCCGCCGGCCCGCGCAGGTCGCGCTGGGGGACTTGCGCACCTACCAGGTGGAGCTGGAGTTCTGGCTGTCCAGCCACCGGGTCGACGTGCAGGCGCTGGATCACGCGGTCCGCTGTCACACGCTGGGCGGCCGGCCGCGGCCGGCGCTGCTGCCGGCCCGCCTGGAGGGGCTGTTCAAGGGTTTCATGGACCTCGTGTTCCTGCACGACGGGCGCTATTACATCGCCGACTACAAGTCCAATTTCCTCGGCGATGCCAGTGCCGATGCCGGCCGCTACGCGCCAGACGCCCTCGCTGAAGATGTTGCCCGCCACCGCTACGACCTGCAGTACGCCCTTTATCTGCTGGCCCTGCACCGGCAGCTGCGCGCGCGCTTGCCGGACTACGACTACGACCGGCATGTCGGCGGCGCGGTCTATCTCTATCTGCGCGGTTGGGACGGGCAGGGCGGCGGCGTCCATGCCGAGCGGCCGCCACGCGCGCTGGTCGAGGCGCTCGATGCCCTGTTCGCCGGAGGTGGCCAGTGAGCGCAGCATCCCTGCCCGACAGCCTGCGGCAGGCGGCGGCCGCAGGCCTGCTGCGGCCGCTGGACCTGGCGCTGGCCGCCTGGCTGGCCGAAGCCGAGCCGGGCCTGCCGGAGGTGGTGCTGGCACTGGCGGCTCTGACCAGTCAGCAGCATGGCCAGGGGCACCTGTGTCTGGATCTCGCGCAGCTGCGCGCCGATCCGGCTGCGTTCGGACTTGATGTGCCGGCCGCGGACGGCCTGCGCGCAAGCTGGAGCGACCGCTCGCTGCCCGGTTTGCGCGCCCGCCTCGGCCTCAGTGCGGTGATCGGCGGACCGGCGGCCGGCGCCTCTCCGCTGGTGCTCGACGGCGACCTGCTTTACCTGCGCCG
>NZ_PTQZ01000244.1 GCF_002943415.1 Amnimonas aquatica
GGAATACAACTCCATCGCCTACCTCGGCATTCCCCTCACCACCACCCAGGGCCAGACCCTGGGCAGCTTCTGCGCCGTGCGCTCCGAGCCCTACCAGTGGTCGGAGCGCGAAATCACGGTCATGCGCGCCCTCGCCCATGCGGTGATCACCGAAATCGAACTGCGCCTGCTCGCCAGCCAGTTCCGGGACAGCTATCACGAACTGCGCACGCTCAGCCTGCAGCGCGACGAAATGATCGACATGCTGGTGCATGACCTGCGCAACCCGCTCTCGTCGCTGATCGCCGGCATGCACCTGGTACGCGATGACAACCCGCTCACCCCGGCGCAGCAGCGAGCCCTCGACATCGCCCAGCGCGGCGGCGAAACCCTGCTGGCCATGATCAACGACCTGCTGGACAGCAGCCGGGCCAAGGCTGTCGGCATGCAGCTGGACCTCGGCCCGGTCGCCATCACGGAGGTCTGCCAGGCCGCGCTGGAGCAGGTGACTCACCTCGCCGAGCGCTCGGGGGTGAGGCTGGAGACCGATATCGCCCTCGGCCTGCCCCCGCTGCGCGCGGATCGCGGCAAACTCAGGCGCGTGCTGGTCAACCTGCTCGCCAACGCCATCCAGCACACGCCGGCCGGGGGCATGGTGAGCCTGGAGGCCCGCGCCGATGCCGGCGGCCGCACCCTGGAGCTGATCGTCAGCGACACCGGGCTAGGCATCGCCCCGCAGCAGGTCGACAGCCTGTTCGACAAATACGGCACCTCGTCGAGCTCGCCCGGGCAGACGCACTCCACCGGACTGGGCCTGCCTTTCTGCAAGCTGGTGGCGGAAGCGCACGGTGGCGACATCCAGGTGGCGAGCAGCATCAGCCACGGCGCCAGCTTCCGGCTGACCCTGCCCCTTCCTGCCAGAACGCACTAGAACACGCCGGCCCGCCATCGCACGGAGGCGGGCCCGCCTCAGAACATGGGCAGGTCGCTGCCCTTGAAGAGATGATCGACCTCGGCGCGGGCATCGCCGCGGTTGAGCACCGACTCCACCACCGGGCGGGTCAGGTGCGGCGCGAAGGTCTCGATGAAGTCGAACATGAAGCCGCGCAGGAAGGTGCCGCGGCGAAAGCCGATGTGGGTCACACTGGCCTCGAACAGGTGGCCGGCATCGAGCGCCACCAGATCACGGTCGTCCTTCTCCGGCTCGTAGGCCATCTGCGCGATGATGCCGACGCCCAGCCCCAGGCGCACATAGGTCTTGATCACGTCGGCGTCGGTGGCGGTGAACACCACGTTGGCGGCCAGCCCGCGCTGGCTGAAAGCCTCGTCGAGCTTGGAACGGCCGGTGAAACCGAAGACATAGGTGACAATGGGGAACTGCGCCACCGCCTCCAGCGTCAGCGGCTGCACTTTTGTCAGTGGATGGTCGCGCGGCACCACCACGGCGCGGTTCCACTGGTAGGCCGGCAGCATGACCAGGTCGGAGAAGTGCTCCAGCGCCTCGGTGGCGATGGCGAAATCCACCGTGCCGTCGGCCGCCATTTCGGCGATCTGCTGCGGCGTGCCCTGGTGCATGTGCAGCGCCACGTCCGGATAGTCCTTGCGGAAGGCCTCGATCACCGGCGGCAGCCGGTAGCGCGCCTGCGTGTGCGTGGTCGCCACCGACAGGCTGCCGCGCGCCTCGTCGGAGAACTCGAGCGCGACCTGGCGGATCGACTCGACCTGGCGCAGCACGTCGCCGGCGAGCTTGAGGATGGCCTGCCCGGCCGGCGTGACGCGGCTCAGGTGCTTGCCGTTGCGGGCGAAGATCTCCACCCCCAGCTCGTCCTCGAGCAGGCGGATCTGCTTGCTGATGCCCGGCTGCGAGGTGAACAGCGCGTTCGCGGTCTGGGACACGTTGAGCTCGTGCTGGGCCACTTCCCAGATGTATCGCAGCTGCTGCAGCTTCATGCCCGCCTCGCCTTCATATAACCCAATGGCATAACTCTATAGCAAAACGATCTTTTGCAAAGCCCTGCCGAGCCCGTATTTTCCGCCGACTTCGTGACGCGAGAATCACATGGACATCACGCTTTCATTGCACGACCTGCTGTTTGTGGCTTCCGGCGCGCTGGTCGGCCTGGTCGTCGGACTTACCGGCGTCGGCGGCGGCTCGCTGATGACCCCGTTGCTGACCATGATGGGCGTGCCGCTGCACACCGCCATCGGCACCGACCTGCTCTACGCTTCGATCAGCAAGGCCGGCGGCGCCATCGTGCACCAGCGCCACCGCAACATCGACTGGCGCATCACCCTGACCCTCGCCGCCGGCAGCATCCCGGCCGCCATCCTCACGGTATGGGCGCTGCGCGAGTGGTTCCCGGACGCCGCAGCCTACAAGCACATCCTCACCCTCGCGCTCGGCTTCATGCTGCTGCTGACCGCGCTCAGCCTGCTGCTGCGGCCGCTGATCCAGCGTCGCCTGCAGGCCGC
>NZ_PTQZ01000245.1 GCF_002943415.1 Amnimonas aquatica
GGGCGAAGTCCTTCTCCCAGCTGCCGAAACGCAGGCGGGCGTAGGTCTCGGCCACCAGGCGGCGCACCTTGCGGCTCTGTTCGCCGTTGATCACGTCCAGCGCCTTGGCCACTTCGGCGAAGCAGGCGTGCAGCGAGCGCGGCAGGTCGTGGCGCAGCAGCAGCAGCTCGCCGATGTGATGCACGCTCAGGCTGTCGCTGTAGATGTCGCGGTAGGCCTCGAAGGCCGACAGCGCACGCAGCAGCGCCGCCCAGGCGTAGTACGAGGGCCGCCCGGTCTCGTCCGGCGCCGCGAAGGCCTCCAGATGGTGCCGGAACAGGCGCGTGGTGTTGTCGGCGCGCTCCAGGTAGGTGCCCAGGCGCGAGAAGTGGAAGGCATCGTTGCGCTGGCTGGTGCCGACCAGCACGCCGCGATACAGGTGCGAGCGCTCCTTGACCCACTCCAGGAACCGGGTCTGCCCCATGTGGCGGATCTTGATGCGGTTGGCGGTCCGGGCCTCCAGCCAGGTGGCGTTGACCGCCTCCCAGAGCTCGCCGGTGATGGTGCCGCGCACCACATGCGCGTTCTCGCGCGCCTGGCGCAGCGAGCTGATGATGCTCGACGGGCTGTCGGCATGCAGCATGAGGAAGTAGGCCACTTCCTCGGCGTTGAGCGGACGGCCGGTCTCGTCAAACATGGCGCGCAGGTCGATCACGTCCAGCGGCATGGCCACCATGCTCTCGCCGGCGCCGGGCATGAGCGCGAGCTGCTGGCTGACATCGAGCAGGCGGGCCAGATTCTCGGCGCGCTCCATGTAGCGCGCCATCCAGAACAGCGAAGATGCGGTACGGCTGAGCATGATCAGGCCTCCCCGCCAGCGGTCTTGCCGGCCTGCTGCGTCTGCTTCTGCGACGCCGGTTTCGACGCGCCGGCTGCCGGCCGGTCCTCCACGATCCAGGTGTCCTTGGTGCCGCCGCCCTGCGACGAGTTCACCACCAGCGAGCCCTCCTTCAGCGCCACGCGGGTCAGCCCCCCCGGCACCATGACCACCTCCTTGCCGGACAGCACGAACGGACGCAGGTCGAGGTGGCGCGGCGCCACGCCGCTCTCCACGAAGGTCGGACAGGTCGACAGCGACAGCGTCGGCTGCGCGATGAACTCCGCCGGGTTGGCGATGATGCGCTGGCGGTAGGCCTCGATCTCGGCCTTCGAGCTGGTCGGACCGATCAGCATGCCGTAGCCGCCGGAGCCGTGGACTTCCTTCACCACCAGCTCGGGCAGGTGGTCGAGCACGTACTTCAGGTCGTCCGGCCGGCGCAGCAGCCAGGTCGGCACGTTCTGCAGGATGGGCTCCTCGCTGAGGTAGAAGCGCACCATGTCCGGCACATAGGGGTAGATCGACTTGTCGTCGGCGACACCGGTGCCGACGGCATTGGTGATCGCCACCTTGCCGGCGCGGTACACCGACAGGATGCCGGGCACGCCGAGCACGGACTCGGGCTTGAACGCCAGCGGATCGAGGTAGGCGTCGTCGATGCGGCGGTAGATCACGTCCACGCGCTGCGGCCCCGAGGTGGTGCGCATCCACACGTAGCCGTCGCGCACGAACAGGTCCGGCCCCTCGACCAGCTCCACGCCCATCTGCTGGGCCAGGAAGGCATGCTCGAAATAGGCCGAGTTGTAGCGCCCCGGCGTCAGCACCACCACGGTGGGGTTGCTCACGCCCTCGGGCGCGGCGGCCTGCAGCGTTTCCAGCAGCAGCGTCGGGTAGTGGTCGACCGGCGCCACGGCATGGGTCGCGAACAGCTCGGGGAACAGGCGCATCATCATCTTGCGGTTCTCCAGCATGTAGGAGACCCCGCTCGGGGTGCGCAGGTTGTCTTCGAGCACGTAGTACGCACCATCATGGTGCCGCACCAGGTCGATGCCGGCGATCTGGGCATAGATGCGGTTGGGCAGCGTGACGCCCTGCATGGCGACCTGGTAGTCGGCATTGGCGAGGATGACCTCGGGCGGAATCACGCCGGCCTTGAGGATGCTCTGCTCGTGGTAGATGTCGTGCAGGAACATGTTCAGCGCCGTGGCGCGCTGGCGCAAGCCGCGCGCCAGCACCTCCCACTCGGAGGCGGGAATCATGCGGGGGATGGCGTCGAAGGGGATCAGGCGCTCGGCGCCGGCCTCGTCGCCGTAGACCGCGAAGGTGATGCCGACGCGACGGAACAGCAGGTCCGCCTCCTGTCGCTTCTGCGCCATTTCCTCGGGGGGGCGCTGAGCCAGCCATTCGTGATAGTGGGCATAGTGCGGGCGGACCAGATCGGTGCCTGCGAACATCTCGTCATACGGGGGTGCAATCACGCTCATGGCAGTCCATCCAGGTTTCCAGTCGGATGAAGCAAGGGCTGTGCCATGAATTGGTGCAGACTGGCACGACCCGTCGTGCCCGGGTCCGGTCAGAGCAGCTCTACCA
>NZ_PTQZ01000246.1 GCF_002943415.1 Amnimonas aquatica
CCAGCAGGCCGGCAACGGCGACCGCGAGCATGGGGCCGGCCAGCACCTCGTGCGGCTGCTGCAGGCGCCGCCAGGCTTCGTAGACGATCCAGACCACGATGGCGAACAGGGTGAGCGCGTTGACGAAGCCGGCGACGACCTCGAAGCGCAGGTAGCCGAAGGTGCGGCGCGGGTCGGCGGGGCGGCGGCCGAAGCGGAACGCCGCCCAGGCCAGGGCGAGGGCGGCGGCATCGGTGAGCATGTGGCCGGCGTCGGCGAGCAGGGCCAGCGAACCGGAGATCAGGCCGCCGGCCACCTCCACGATCATGAAGGCGAAGGTGATGAAGAAGGCGACCAGCACCTTGCGCTCGTTGCCGCTGCCGACCTCGGGCGTGTGGCTGTGGTCATGCCCCTGTGCATGGTCATGGTCGTGCGTGCGGGCTTGCGGCATCGCGGCGGCCTCTCGCTGCGGAAAAGTTAATGCATAAATATATGTTTATGTGTTTGGCGTCAAGCGGGCCGGGGGCGGTGGCGGGCGCGGAGGAGGCGGTCGGGACACATGGCGTGACCCGGAAAACAGAAAGCCCGGCGATTGCCGGGCTTTCTATGACACAGGAAGCGGGATCAATTACTTGATCTTGGCTTCCTTGAAGATCACGTGCTGACGGATCTTGGGATCAAACTTCTTGATCTCCATCTTTTCCGGCATGGTGCGCTTGTTCTTCGTGGTCGTGTAGAAATAGCCGGTGCCGGCGGTGGACACGAGGCGGATCTTGTCACGCATGGCTGGACTCCTTAGACCTTGACGCCCTGGGCACGCAGGTCGGCAACGACCACGTCAACACCCAGCTTGTCGATGGTGCGCATGCCCTTGGTGGTCACGCGCAGACGCACGAAGCGCTTCTCGCTTTCCAGCCAGAAACGGTGATAGTGCAGATTCGGTTCGAAGCGACGCTTCGTCTTGTTGTTCGCGTGCGACACGTTGTTGCCAACGATCGGACGCTTGCCGGTAACCTGGCAAACCTTGGACATTTTCGGTCTCCGCAATGCGATTCTATTCGCCGCCCGATTCGAGGGGCCTTGCCAGCAAATGGCGAGGCGCCGCCAGCGGCCAGCTCGCCGGCTATCGGGCCGGCTGACAGCGAGGGCGCGATTTATAGCAGAAGTGCCGGCACGCTTCAACGCAAATGGTGAAATTTTGTGCCGGCATGTCGCTGCCAGCGTCCGGGGGTCATGCCTTTCCAGCGCCGGAAGGCCTGCAGGAAGCTTGCCGGCTCGGCGTAACCCAGGCGCTCGCTGACTTCGCCGACGCTCAGGCGGCCACCGCCGAGCAGCTCCTCGGCCAGCGCCTCGCGGACCTCGTCGACCAGCTGGCGCCAGGTCGTGCCCTCGGCCTGCAGGTGCCGGTGCAGGCTGCGCAGGCTCAGGCAGAGCTGGCCGGCGGCATCGGCCATGTCGGGCATGTGGCGGGGATTGCGCAGCAGCAGGTCGCGGACCCGGCCGGACAGCCCGCTGCGCTCGTGGCGGCGCGCCACCAGCTGCCGGCACTGCATTTCGCAGAAGGCGGCGGTGATCGGGTTGGCCTGCGGCAGCGGCATGTCGAGCAGGGCCTGCGGCATCACGGCGCGGGTCGGCGGGCTGGCGAACAGCGGCAGCGTGCCGAACAGCGCCTCGTAGCGGGCGCTGTCGCCATCGGCCGGGAAGGAGAACGCCATGACCCGGAAAGGCAGCTCGCCGCTGAACAGCTCGCGCTGGATGGTCATGATGGCGGCGGCGTCGCGCTCGATCATGAAGCGGCGCATGTCGGCCGGAATCTCGCTGTCGTCGAGCAGCAGCGACAGGCTGTCGGCATCCTCGACCACGCGCAGGCGGCAGAAGATGAAGGTGAGGTCGAGGTAGCGCAGGCCGATTTCGATGGCGCTGCGCAGGGTCGGGCTGCTGAGCAGGGCGAAGCCCCAGATGCCGTAGGTGCTGAGGTGGTAGCGCTGGCCCGCCTGCAGGCCGAGGCCGGCGGGGTCGGCCACCAGCGTCTGCAGGTTGCGCGCGACCTGCAGCTCGTCGCGGGCGCTGACCATGGTATCGGGCAGCAGCAGCTGGTCGCGGGTAATGCGGGTGCCGGCCAGGCAGGCGTCGGCGCTGACCCCGTGCTCGCCGGCGAGCTGGAGCAGGATGTCGATGCTGGCGCTGCTGCGCGGGAAGTCCCAGTGGGCCATGGCGGGGGCGGTGTCTCCGGCGGACGGTGGCGGGCGCTCCGGATGGCAATGCATGAATGCGGTGCCGGCGCCTTGGCCGAAAATATCAATTAATTGGCCGGTGCGGCCAGTCCCCGTCGACGGATGGCGGGCTAGTCTTGCCGGCGACAGGAATCGCCCCGTGACGGGGCCACGACGGATGACAGGCATCATGACCGAGACCCCGAAAACGACCCGACGCAAAAAGCCCGCCACCGG
>NZ_PTQZ01000247.1 GCF_002943415.1 Amnimonas aquatica
TCTCCAGTGCGAGCGCGTCCGGCAGCTGCGCCACCGCCTCGAAACCGGCCTCGACCGGACGCCGGTAGCGCAGCTCGGAGTGGTAGACGGCGACCTGGCAGGGCCCCACCTGCGCCCGCGTCCAGAGCGTCAGCAGCGCCCAGCCGGTGACCGTGGCCAGCGTGGCAAGCGAGCCGGCGAAAGCCGTGCCTTTGTCATTGATGTTCGGCGACAGCGGCGCCGACAGGATCAGGCTGGAGCCATCCCAGCCGACGACCGCCAGCCGCATGGCCGCGGTCANCGCACCTGGTCCAGTCCGGTGACATCGCCGGTGCGCCACATAGCCGCGTAGCCCTCGCCATGCAGCGCCAGCAGCAGGTTCTGCACCGAGGCGCCGAGGCTCAGCCACTGCTCCCAGGCCGGAACGCCCGGGTGATCCTGCAGCCTCAGCACGGCGACGATGATCATGGGTGCGCGCAACGGCATGTTCTGCAGCTTGACGGCATCGCGCTCGGCACGCTCGGGGTCGACGGAACGCATGCCGGCCAGGAACAGGTCGCCGAGCCGGCGCAGCGCGGCATCGCCCTCGATCACCAGATAGCGCCAGGGACGCAGCACGCGATGATCCGGCGCCCGTCCGGCGGCGGCGAACACGCGCGCCAGCACATCGTGGCCAGGCACCGGCAGCCCCAGTTGCGACACCGAGCGGCGCCCCTCTATGGCCTCGTAAAGCTGCATGCCTGCCCTCCTCCGGAATCGTTCAGCGCATCGTCGCGAAGGCGCACAGCATGCCACAGGGCTCAGCCGGCATGCACCCTCGGCGCATCCGCCGCCGGACCCGCGAGGGTGACGGAAGCCGCCGGCGCAAGGCCGGACTGCTGCTGGCCGGCGACCGCCGCCAGCGCCGCATCGGCCTCGCTCAGCAGGCGCTGCATGAGCTCCGCGACCGAGGGCACATCATCGATCAGGCCCTGGGCCTGGCCGATGAGCTGGACGCCGCGCTCGTGGTCGCCATCCTCGATGGCGAGGCGGATGCGCTCCACTGCCGCGCCGAAGAAACTGAGCTGCAGCATGGCCTTGAAGCCCTGCTCGCGCAGGCTGCGCCAGACCGCGAACAGCGGCGTCTTCTGCTCGCGCATGAGCAGCCAGGACTGCCACAGCGCGCGCCACAGCGTCAGCGGCCGGCGGGTGACCGCGGCGGCGGTCGGCGTGTCCATGATGCGGCAGGGCATACCGTCGAAGTTGCGCGTGTAAAGGGTCTCGTCGACGTGCTTGGCGGCGATCAGCTCGCGGGTTTTGTCGTGCACCGGGCTTTCCCGGGTCATGGCCCAGCGCGTGCCCATGGCCACGGCGTCGGCGCCCAGCGCCAGCGCCGACACCAGGCCGGCACCGTTGGCGAAGCCGCCGGCGGCGATGACCGGCAGCGCACAGACCCGGCGCACCGCCGGCACCAGCACCAGCGAGGTGACATCGCCACCATGGGCGGCGGCCTCGTGGCCGGTGACGATCAGGGCGTCGGCGCCATCGCGCTCGGCCGCCACCGCGTGGCGCTCGGTGACCACGGTGGCGATCACCTTGCCGCCGTAGGCGTGCGCGCGCCGGCACAGCCAGTCGCCCTTGCCGAGCGAGAAGTTGATGACCGGGACCTGCTCCTGCAGCGCCACCTCGGCGTTCTCGGTGGCGCCGGGCATGATCAGCGCCAGGCCGACACCGAAGGGCTTGTCGGTGAGCTCGCGGGCGCGACGGATCTCGGCACGGGCCTGCTCCGGCGTCAGGTGACCGATCTGGATCAGGCCCAGGCCGCCGGCATTGCTGACCGCCGCCGCCAGGGCGGCATTGGAAACATAGGTCATGCCCGAGCAGATGAACGGGTGCTCGATGCCCAGAAGCCGGGTGATGCGGGTCTGCCACTGCATGGAACTGCTCCTCTTGCCGGGGGCTCGCGACAGGCGGCGCCGGAGGGCCGCGCCAGGTCGGATCGCGACCGCGGGCAGCAGGCCCGCGGTCGTCATTGCCCGGCAGTCTAGCCCGCAGGCAAGCGGAAAAGGAATTCCCGCGGTGACAGATCAGCCACCCGACAGATCAGCGCAGGGCCACCGCCTCCAGCCGCGCCAGCTCGCTGCCGTCGGCGGCCAGCAGGGTCAGCGTGCCGGCGCTGATGCGATAGCCGTCGACCCGCTCCAGCGTGCGCAGGAAGCGATGCTCCAGCGCCATGCCCTGCATGCAGGCCATCATGGTACTGGCCATGCGGTTCATCTTCAGGCGGCCGTCGGCGGGCTGCTCGAAGCCGCCGAAGAAGCCGTTGCAGCCGCCGCTGCCATGCACGCGACCTTCATCCTGCGCGAACACGATGTGCGGCTCGCGCTGGAAATCGGCCGGTCCGACCGGCTGCCCTTCGAGGGCCAGCAGCTTCCAGTAGGTGTTGCGCAGCGGCTGGTCGGGCTGCGTG
>NZ_PTQZ01000248.1 GCF_002943415.1 Amnimonas aquatica
CCGGCCGATGGCTTCGCGCAGGTTGCGGCTGGTGCGCATGGCGAAGCCCCAGGTGCCGAAGGTCGAGATGTTGTAGTGCAGGCCCAGCTCGAAGCCCAGCGCCGGGGTGTCGGGCAGGGCCAGCATGAGGTTCTCGACCAGGCGCATTTCCTGACCGGGCGCGATCAGCGCATCCGGGTCCTGCAGCATGGCCTCGGTGATGCCGGTGCCGAGCAGGCAGGTGTCGGCATCCACGCCCCGCGCCGCCGCGAAGTGCAGCATGACCTGGCTGATGGCCAGGCTGTGCAGGACATGGGCGTCGTCGGTCATCGGGGGCTCCTTGAATTCTTGTGTGGCCCGGTACCCCGCGACTATCGAAGCTGACGTGGCGAAATGCAAGGCGGCGGCTGCCCGGCGAGGGCGCCGCCGCCGTGTTCAGGCGGCCGCGTGGTGCATGGCCTCCGACGCCGCGACGGTGTCGCGCGTGGTCGCGAAAGCCTGCACCCAGGCCTCGTAATTATGCACCGTGGGCAGGTGGTTGGGGTGGAAGCCCGGGCGGTAGTAGCTGGCGATCATGGGCAGCAGTCGGCCGAACACGCCCTTGCGCGGACCCATGAGCCAGCCCAGTCCCTTGCGATAGAGCTGCACGCGCTCGGGCACGCTGTGGCCGTCCATGCCCAGCATGATCCACGGCGCCACCAGGGTGAACAGCGAGAACGAGAGGGTGGCGTGGGTCATGGCGGTGACGCGGGTCAGGTAGCCCACGCCGGCGATCTTCTGCATGACATCGTAGGCCACGGCCTTGTGTTCCATCTCCTCGATGGCATGCCAGGCGAACATGGCGCGCACGCGCGGGTCGGCGCCTTCCAGCACTTCCTTCTCGGCGAAGAACAGATCGGCCATCATGGCGGTGAAGTGCTCCAGCGCGGCGGTCAGCGCGACGTTGTATTCCGGCGAGCGCTTTTGCAGGCGGCCGTCGCACATGGCCCGGGTGTGGCGGGTGAAGGCGTCGATGTCTATGCCCTGGCGGCGCAGGCGTNGATGCGGTCGCGGAAGGCGCGCACGGCGGAGATGAAATAGCGTTCGCCATCCGGGAAGGTGGCTTGCACGGCGTCCATGAGGCGGGTGCGGAAGGCGTCGCCGTCCATCCAGTAGCGGGGGATGTCGTCGGCGTCCAGGCCGAAGTCCAGGTCCTTGCGCACGACGATGTTTTCCTTGTATTCGCGGCGTGTCATGTCGTTCTCCGGAAGCGGGTCTGTTGTTGTGGTTGTGCTTGCGGAATCCATGCTAGGTGGCGGAGACTGCGACAAGGGATCAGGCGACGACAGCAAGGGATCAAATGGCGACATCATGGGCCGGGTGATCGGCCTCCATTTCCTCAGCCTGCTGACCACGGCGGCAGCGCGCACCGGCAGTGACCTCAAGGCGGTGCTGGCGGCGCTCGACCTCGGCGTGCACACCCGCGAAGGCCGGCCGCCGCTGCTGCCGCTGACGCTGCTGGCCGCGCTCATGGAGCAGCTGGAGAGCCGGGCCACGCGCGGGCGCTTCGTGTTCGCCCTGGCCGAGGTGTTCAATTTCGACGGCCAGCCGGCGGTGGCTGCCTTCCTGACCAGCGCCCGCAACCTGCGCCAGCTGCACCGGCTGCTGGAGTGGGTGCCCGAGCTGGTGCACCCGGACCTGCGTTTCGAGATCCGCGACCAGGCGCCGGAGGCCTGGCTGCATCCGGCGGTGACGTCTGCGGAGCCGCGACTCGCGGACCACCCCCTGCTTATCGAGCTCATGACGGCGGTGGCGGTGCATATCGGCCGGCTGGTGGCACCGCAGCTGGCGGTGGTGCGCCAGGTCGAGTTCCGCCACGGCCCGCTCGCCGATCCGGCGCACTACGAGGCCTGGTTCGGCTGTCCGGTGACCTTCCATGCCGCGCGCAACACCCTGCGCGGCGACAGCCATCTGCTCGACGGCGCGTTGCCCGGCAGCCTGCCGCAGGCCAATGCCAGCGCCGAAGAGACTATCCGCGTGCACATCCTCGGCGATGGCGTGGCGCCGTCGCTGGTGGCAGAGGCGGAGCGCCTGCTGCGCCAGCGCCCGGCCCTGTTCAGCGAGGGGCTGGCCGGCCTCGCGGCGGCGCTGCGCCTGCACCCGCGCACTTTGCAGCGCCGCCTCCGCGAGGCCGGGCAGGACTATGCCGGCCTGGTCGCCAGGCTGCGCCACGAGCTGGCCTGCGAAATGCTGCGCGAGGGCACGCTGGATATCGACAGCATCGGCATCAAGCTGGGGTTCAGCGAGCGCCGCAGCTTCACGCGGGCCTTCAGCCAGTGGCAGGGCATGCCGCCGTCGGCGTACCGGCGGGCGGCGCGGAGCGGCAGAGGAGATCAGTCATGACCAGCACAGCCTCCGACAACGGCGTCTTCCTCTGGATGACCTGGC
>NZ_PTQZ01000249.1 GCF_002943415.1 Amnimonas aquatica
CCTGGCGCGGGTCATGGCGATGCAGCAACAGCAGCAGTAGAATCGCCGCCCCTGAATTTCTCCGGACCGGTCGTGCCGCCGGGCGGCGCGAGGAGCCTGACATGACGTACTGCGTAGCCCTGAACCTGGCCGAAGGCCTGGTGCTGGCTTCCGACACCCGCACCAATGCCGGGGTCGACCATATCGCCACCTTCGGCAAGATGACCGTGCTGGAGAAGCCGGGCCAGGCCGTGATCGTGCTCATGTCGGCCGGCAACCTGGGCACCACCCAGAGCGTGCTCAGCCTGCTGCGCCAGCGCGTCGGCGACGACGGCCTGCCAGAGATCCTGCAGGTGCCTTCGCTGTACGAGGCGGCTGTGAAGGTGGGCAGCCTGCTGCGCGAGGTCATTGCCCGCGACACGGCCGGCGGCCCGCAGGCGAGCGGTGTCGATTTCGGCAGCTCCTTTCTGCTCGCCGGGCAGATCGCCGGCGAACAGACACGGCTGTTCCACATCTACCCGCAGGGCAATTTCATCGAGTCGACGCCGGACACGCCGTACTTCCAGATCGGCGAGGCCAAGTACGGCAAGCCCATCATCGACCGCGTGGTGAATCACGGCACCTCGCTGCGCGAGGCCGCCAAGTGCGTGCTGATCTCTTTCGATTCGACCATCCGCTCCAACCTCTCGGTCGGCCTGCCGATCGACCTCGCGCTCTACCGCGCCGGCACGCTGCGCGTGGACAACCGCCAGCGCATCACCGAGAGCGACCCCTACTACCAGATGATCCACCAGGGCTGGTCACAGGGCCTGCGCGACACCTTCGCGCGTCTGGCCGACCCGGACTGGGCGCACTGACCTATATGTGAAGGGGACCCGGAGCCGGGAGGTGTGCTGGGCGAAAACACGCCGTGAACCCGGCCATGCCGCCATGCCAACACTTCCCGGGTGAGTGTCCTCTCGAGTACGGGATGGTCAGGTGCTCCTCGAAGGAGCAAAGAGGCGGGGTGATCAGGGAAAACCGTCATGCGCCATGGATGGCGCATGCGAGCCCCCAGGGAGGGGTTCACGGCGTGTTTTCCCTGATCACCCCGCCTCTTTGCGTTGTGCGGAGCGCCTCAGACCGCCGCCCGCCGCAACACCCCGATCAGGCTGTCGGCCTGATTCTGTTCGGGAATCACGCCATCCTTCTCCAGCACCGCATGCAGCTTCGGCAGGTTCCAGCACGGCGCCGTGGGCATGAGGTGATGCTCGAGGTGGTAATGCTCGTAGTGCGGCGCGAACAGCAGCTTCTCGAACCAGTTGGCGCGTGTGGTGCGGGCGTGCATGAGCGGGTTGCGGTCGTGCTGGTCGGCGACCACGGCGTGGTCGGCGATCTGGCGCACGCGCATGCAGGTCGGCAGCACGAACAGGAAGGCCACCAGCCAGAGCAGATACAGGCTGCCGGCGCCGAGGCTGTGGAGCACGCCCCAGATGACCACCTGCCAGAACAGGGCGATGTGCCCGTTGTTGCGCACGAAGGTGGCCAGGTAGCCGCCGATGCCCTGCGGCGCCGGCTCGACGCGGCGGACCTTGCCGGTCAGTTCGTACTGCCAGTAGCCGGCGTACATGCCGAGCAGGCCGATCACCGACTTGATGCCGGTGGAGCCGCTGAGATCGCGCAGCAGCTTGCGGCGCAGGCTGGCCTTGCTGACCGGGTAGCCCTCGGTCATGACCAGGTCCGGATCTTCCGGGGTGCCGGCCAGGCGGTGGTGCGTCATGTGGTAGGCGCGGTAGCCCGGCATGCTCTGCAGGATGGGCAGCGCCGCCAGGTATTCGCCGACGAAGTCGTTGACCTTCGCGCTGGCGAACAGCGAGCGGTGCGAGGCCTCGTGCTGGAGGATGGCGAAGCCGGCCATGGCGGCAGCCAGCAGCAGCACGGAAACGACCCAGGCCAGCGGATGCGGCCAGGCCAGGCTGATGCCGAAGCCGGCGAACACCAGCGCCCAGTCCTTGGCCACTTCCAGGGCTCCGCGCCAGTTCGATTTCCGGTTCAGTTCGGCGCGCAGCGCCGGGTCCAGCTTGTAGGTGCTCATTTCATTACCTTTTTTGTCAATGACAACTAATGAATGTAATGTATGGGCAAAGCATAACCGATTGCCGGACCGATGCAAGCCCTGCACATTACTAAACTCAGACAAAAGTGTGGTATCTGGAAAGGGCAAATGGTGTTTGTATCGACCGTCTGGTCATCCATCGTGATTGACCGGTGGTCCGGATAGCCACTGCGTTCAAGCCCGCGCAGTCCGGCATGTACACCATAGGGGCCGCACAACAAGAACGTGTCGGATGGCAGCAGGCGATGCGCCGCTGCCCGCAGGGATGGCGACTTTTTGCTTTTCAGCAGCTGCTGAAGGAGAGGGTCATGACATCCCTG
>NZ_PTQZ01000025.1 GCF_002943415.1 Amnimonas aquatica
GGCGCAGCTCGCGACGCAGCTGTTGCTGGTCGGTGTGCAGTCGGGCAGGAGGTGTGTTCAGGGAAGCGTCATGCGGCATGGGCATGTGGCGGGTTTCTCCGAGAGTGCCGCTGTCCGTCGTAACCCTTGAACCCAGTAGGTTCAAGGGGGATGCGGCGCTCGCACTTAAGGCTTTCCGACAGGCGGACATGCACACCGCGCAAGACGAACGCATCCCGAAGGATAAAACATCGGCTCAGGGGATCTGACGAACTGGCGCACACCCCAGAGAAGGCTTTCAGTATAGACCAGTCGGGCGCCCAGGCTAACGACCCGTCTGTTATATAAATGTGCGTTCTCAGTTCGTTCCGGAATGGCCGGTTTCGATCAGCGCGGCTTCCATGCGCTTCATGAGCGTGGCGATGTCGGCGGGGCTGACGCCATCGCCGCTGTGCTGCTGGCGCAGGGTGAGCAGTTCGTGGCTGATGTTGAGCGCGGCGATCACGGCGATGCGCTCCAGGCCGAGCACGCGGCCGCTGCCGCGGATCTCGCGCATCTTGCGGTCCAGGTACTGGGCGGAGCGGCGCAGGTTGTCCTGTTCGGCGAGCGGGCAGGCGATCTTGTAGGCCTTGTCGAGAATGAACACGTCGAGGGTGCTGATGTCCTGGCTCATGCCGATGCTCTGTCGCTGATCTGGGAAAGGGATAGGCGCGTGGCGGCCGCTCCGGTTGACATCAGGCCTGGGCTTCCAGCGCCTTCAGGCGCAGGATGATGGCTTCCACGCGGGCGCGGGCGTGCTCGTTCTTGCGCTGCAGATCGTCGCGCTCGGCGAGCAGCTGCTGGCGCTGCTTCTGCAGCTGCCGGGTCTCGTCGTGCAGCTCGCGCAGCCGGACGAGCAAGGCGTCGACCTGGCGACTGAGCGCCTGGTAATCCTGTTCAAGCATGTCCGGTTCGCCGTGAAGGAATCCAGCGGCTACTATAGGATGCTGCCCGGGCAATGCCAACAGGAGATGACCCCCCATGCAAGCCGCCGAACTGCCCAGTCTGGAAACGCTGGCGCTCGCCTTGTCGCGCCTGCAGGCCGACTGCTCCGCTTCCGAGCTGCACGGCCTCATGTCCGGTCTGCTGGCCGCCGGCGCGCGCCTGAACCGGGCGGCGCTGGTGAAGTCGCTGGAGGCGCATGTCGACCCCAACCAGGCATTCGACGACGGCCTGATTGCCGGGCTCTGGCAGCTCCAGCTCAAGACCCTCGAGGACCTCGGCGCCGACGAGCTGGTGTTCCAGCCCCTGTTGCCCGACGACGAAGATGACCTCGGCCAGCGCGTGGTCGCGCTCGGCGACTACTGCCGCGGCCTGCTCGCCGGTTTCGGCCTGGGCGTGCAGGGTGATCACCCTGCGCTGGCCGACGAGGCTGTGCGCGAGACCCTGCAGGACCTGGCCAACATCTCCCAGGTCGACAGCGTCGACGAGGCCGACGAGGACAGCGAAGTGGCCTACGCCGAACTGCACGAGTTCGTCCGCTTGGCGGTCATCCACCTGTTCGAGGAACTGGCGCCGCGCGAAGAGCATTCGCACGACTCGCCGGCGCCCACCCTGCACTGACCGGGCGCGCGGCCGGCGTGCCCCCGGACCGGATGCCGCCCGCCGGCTCTGGCGCCCTGCCCTGACGAGAGCCTGATATGCCGTCACTGATTTCCTCAGCCGAATTCGCCGCGCGCCGCCAGGCCCTGATGCGGGCCATCGGCCCCGATGCCGTGGCGCTGGTGCCCGCGGCCCTGCACCACCGGCGCAACCGCGACACCGAGTACCGCTACCGGCAGGACTCCGACTTCTATTACCTCGGCGGCTTCGCCGAGCCGGAGGCGCTGATCGCGCTGCTGCCCGGCCGCGCCGAGGGCGAGTTCGTGCTGTTCTGCCGCCCGCGCGACCGCGAGATGGAAATCTGGAACGGCTACCGCGCCGGCCCCGAGGGTGCGGTGGCGAACTTCGGCGCCGACCAAGCCTTCGTGATCGGCGAGCTCGACCAGCGCCTGCCCGAGCTGCTTGCCGGCCGCCGCCGCGTGTTCGCGCCCATGGGCACGGAGCCCGGCTTCGACCGCCGCCTGACCGGCTGGCTGAACACGGTACGCGCCCGCACTCGCGCCGGGGTGCAGGCGCCGGGCGAGCTGCACCTGCTTGATGCCGCGCTGCATCCGCTGCGCCTGATCAAGAGCGCGGCCGAGCTGGACATCATGCAGCGCGCTGCCGACCTCAGCGCCGAGGGCCACCGCCGCGCCATGGCGGTGGCCGCGCCCGGCCGTTTCGAATACGAGCTGGAGGCGGAGCTGCTGCACGCCTTCACCCGCCACGGCTGCCCGGCCCCGGCCTACGGCAGCATCGTCGGCTCCGGCGCCAACGCCTGCATCCTGCATTACACCGAGAACGACCGGCGCATGCAGGATGGCGACCTGGTACTGATCGACGCCGGCGGCGAGCTCGACCACTACGCCGCCGACATCACCCGTACCTTCCCGGTCAGCGGCCGTTTCAGCGGCCCGCAGCGCGACCTCTACGAGGTCGTGCTGGCGGCCCAGCTCGCCGCCATCGACGCGGTGAAGCCGGGCGCGAGCTGGCAGGACCCGCACGACACGGCGGTGCGCATCCTCACCCGGGGGCTGGTCGATCACGGCCTGCTCGCCGGCGACGTGGACGGGCTGATCGAGTCCGGCGCCTATCGCCGCTTCTATATGCACCGCACCGGCCACTGGCTGGGCATGGATGTGCATGATGTCGGCGACTACCAGATCGACGGCCGCTGGCGGCCGCTGCAGGTGGGCATGGTGCTGACCGTGGAGCCCGGCCTGTACGTGGCGCCGGACGACGACAGCGTGGCCGCGCACTGGCGCGGCATCGGCATCCGCATCGAGGATGATGTCGCGGTCACCGATGGCGGCCGGCATGTGCTGACCGCGCAGGCGCCGAAGTCGGTGGCGGATATCGAGGCGCTGGTGGGTGCCGGCGCCGGTGTTCCGGGCAGTATTGTTGGTGGCGCGGCATGACCGCGCGGCCTGACGGCACGACGGGGGAGGCCGCAGCGGCGGCACTGCCCGGGCAGGCGGACCTGGTGATCGTCGGCGGCGGCATGGTCGGCGTTACCCTGGGCCTGCTGCTGGCGCAGCGTCTGCCGGCCTTGCGCGTGGTGCTGCTGGAGGCCACCCGTTTCCCGGCGCTGGATCCGGAGCGGCCGCTGCCCTACACGCCGGGCTTCGATGCCCGCAACACGGCGTTGTCGCGACGCACCATCCAGGCCTTCACCGACCTCGGGCTGTGGCCGCAGCTGCAGCCGCACGCCACGCCGATCCATCACATCCATGTCTCCGATCGCGGCCATTTCGGGCTGGCGCGCCTGAATGCCGCCGAGGAGAACGTCGAGAGTTTCGGGCAGGTCATGGAGAACGCCTGGCTGGGCGTGGTGCTGCTGGCGGCGCTGAAACGCTGCCCGTCGGTCACCGTGCTCGATGGCGTGCGCGTGACCGGCCTCAGGACCGCTGCCGATCATGCCGAGGTCAGCCTGGTCGCAGGGGCCCCCGGTGATCGCTCCGGCCAGGCCGGAGGCGAAGATGCCGCCGGCCGGGCGCCGGAGGCGCACGTGCTGCGTGCCCCGCTGGTGGTCGCGGCCGATGGCACGCATTCGCGCAGCCGCGACTGGCTGGGCCTGTCGGCGAGCTGGCGCGACTACGGCCAGACCGCGCTGGTGACCACGGTGGCGACTTCGCTGCCGCACGCCCACACCGCCTACGAGCGCTTCACCGGCGACGGCCCCATCGCGCTGCTGCCGCTGCCGGACGAGCCGGGTGCCGGCCAGCCCCCGCAGACCCGGCGCTCGCTGGTGTGGGCGCTGGCCACGGCGGAGGCGGAGCGGGTGCAGGCGTTGCCCGATGCCGATTTCGCCGCCGAGCTGCAGCGCGCCTTCGGCCGCCGCGCCGGCCGCTTCACCCGCGTCGGCCGCCGCCATGCCTATCCGCTGCAGCTCATGGTCGCACCGCAGCAGGCGGTGCCGCGCGCGCTCATCCTCGGCAACGCCGCGCACAGCCTGCACCCGGTCGCGGGCCAGGGCTTCAATCTCTGCCTGCGTGATGCCCTGGTGCTGGTCGAGCACCTCGCCGCCGCCGTGCGCGATGGCGCCGATCTCGGCGATGCCGCGCGCCTGCGTGCCTACGAGGCGGCACGCCAGCAGGACCAGGCGCAGATCATCCGTTTCTCCGACAGCCTGGTGCGCGGCTTCTCCAGCAATCATCCGGCGCTGTCGCTGCTGCGCAACATCGGGCTGGCCGGCTTCGACCTCATGCCCGGCGCCAAGCCCGCGCTGGCGCGCTATGCCATGGGGCTGAGTCATGTCTGATCATCCGGGAACCGAACGCGGGCCTGATGTCATGCCTGATGCCGCTGCCGGCGTGCGCGACTTCGATGTCGTGGTGGTCGGTGCCGGCATGGTCGGCAGCCTGTTCGGCCTGCTGCTGCTGAACGATGCCCGTGCCGCCGGCCTGCGCCTGGCCATTGTCGATGGCGAGCGCAGCACGCTGCCGGCGCCGGACGCGCCCTTCGACCTGCGGGTGTCGGCGCTGTCGCGGGCATCGGAAGATNGCGTGCGGGTTGCGGCGACGCCCTGGCGGCGCAGCGCCACTGCCTGTTCACCGACATGCGGGTGTGGGAGGCCGATGGCACCGGCGCGGTGCATTTCCGGGCCGGCGAAGTCGGCGAGACGCATCTCGGCATGCTGGTGGAGAACCGCATCGTGCAGGCGGTGCTGGCCGACGCCCTGTTCGCGCACCCGCAGGTCGCCGCCTTCTGCCCGGTGCGCGTGCAGCACATCGCGCGCCTGGCCGCTGCCGGAGCGGCCGCGCGCTCGCCGGCAGCGCCGGGCTGGCAGCTGACCCTGTCGGACGGCAGCACGCTGCGCACGTCCCTGCTGATCGGTGCCGATGGCGCCGCCTCGCGCGTGCGCGACGCCGCCGGCATCGGCAGCGCGACATGGGACTACCGCCAGAAAGGCCTGGTGTGCACGGTCGCCACGGTGGCGCAGCACCGGCACACGGCCTGGCAGCGCTTCCTGCCGGAGGGGCCGCTGGCCTTCCTGCCGCTGGCCGATCTGCACCAGTGCTCCATTGTCTGGACGCTGCCGTCCGATCGCGCCGATGCCATGCTGGCGTTGCCGGAAGATGCGTTCCGGCGCGCGCTCGGCCAGGCCTTCGAGCACCGGCTGGGCGACATCACGACGGTCGGGCCGCGCGGCGCCTTTCCTCTGCAGGCCCGGCACGCCGAACATTACGAGCAGGATGGCCTGGCGCTGATCGGCGACGCCGCGCACAGCATCCACCCGCTGGCCGGCCAGGGCGTCAACCTCGGCATGCTCGACGCCGCGCTGCTGGCCGACGAGCTGCTGACGCAGCGCGCGGCCGGCCTGCCGCTGCACCACGGGCGCGCGCTGCGGCGCTACAGTCGCGGCCGGCGCGGGCACAACGCCGCCTTGATGCACGGCATGACCGGCTTCGAGCGCCTGTTCGCCGCCGATGCGCCGGCGCTGCGTCTGTTGCGCAACACCGGCATGTCGCTGTTCGACCGTGGCGGGCTGCTCAAGCACTGGGTCATGCGTGTCGCCGTGCTCGGCCGTGGCGGGCTCTGAGGGCCGCCATGGCGGCCACTGGTGACGGTGTCGTAACTCCATGCTCCCAAGGAATGTAAGACCATTTATCCCCCCCTTTGATGTGGAATAATGTCGGCCAGGGGAGTATCCTCCGCGCGAAATCTTGATCTCGTTCAATGCCGAACCTTCCTCCGGGCTTTCGGCATAGAAACGCTCAAAGGAGTTCGCTATGGCGTCCGGCGTCACGGAAACCGCTAGCTACTGGTCCTTCGGCATTTTCCTGCTGGGCATCGTGGGCATGTGCTGTTTCATGCTCTTCATTCCGTTCCTGCTGGGTGGTCGCGACTGGGGCCGGGCCAAGAACGAACCCTTCGAATCCGGCGTCGTGTCGCAGGGCGGTGCCCGCCTCCGCGTCTCCGCCAAGTTCTATCTCGTCGCCATGTTCTTCGTGATCTTCGACGTGGAAGCCCTCTTTCTCTACGCCTGGGCCATTTCGGTACGCGAGACCGGATGGCTGGGGTTCGTGGAAGCCGCCATTTTCATTCTCGTCCTGCTGGCCGGTCTGTTCTATCTGTGGCGCATAGGCGCCCTGGACTGGGCGCCCGAGGCGCGTCGCAAGCGCGCCGCCAGGGTCGCCGCCGAGAAAGCCAAACAGGAAAACTGAGGCCTGCCCGTCATGAAGTACACGCTGACCCGAGTCGATCCGAACGCTGCCAACGATGTCTACCCCATCCAGCAGCGCGAAACCGGGGTCACCGACCCGGTCGAGGAGCAGGCGCAGAAAAGCATTTTCCTCGGCCGCCTGGAAGACATGATCCACGGCGCCGTGAACTGGGGCCGCAAGAACTCCCTCTGGCCGTACAACTTCGGCCTGTCCTGCTGCTACGTGGAAATGGCCACCGCCTTCACCGCGCCGCATGACCTCGCGCGCTTCGGCTCCGAAGTCATCCGCGCGTCACCGCGCCAGGCCGACGTCATGGTCGTGGCCGGCACCTGCTTCCTGAAGATGGCTCCGGTCGTGCAGCGCCTGTACGAGCAGATGCTGGAGCCGAAGTGGGTCATCTCCATGGGTGCCTGCGCCAACTCCGGCGGCATGTACGACATCTATTCCGTGGTCCAGGGCGTGGACAAGTTCCTGCCCGTGGACGTGTACATCCCCGGCTGCCCGCCGCGCCCCGAAGCTTTCCTGCAGGCGCTGATGATTCTGCAGGAGCAGATCGGCAAGGAGCGCCGCCCGCTGTCGTGGGTGGTCGGCGACCAGGGTGTCTACAAGCCCGAGCTGCAGTCCAAGCGCGAAGAGAAGCGCGACGGCCGCATCCAGGTGGTGAACCTGCGCACGCCGGACCAGGTCTGAGGCGGGCGGGACCGGATCTTGCAGCGTTGGCGGGTGGCCGGCGCTGCCGACAGAATTCTTTTTGAGTGACGACGATACCGATGGCCGACGACGTCCTTGCTTCCCAGGAAGCTGCACAGGCAGAACCGAAGACTCCCGGCGGCGATTTCGCCGTGGTGCGCGAGCTGAACCAGCGCTTCGGCAGCGATGCCCTGGTGTTCCAGCCCACCAAGGATGGCGTGCCGACGCTGTGGGTGAAGCGCGAGCAGGTGCTCGACGTGCTGCGCTTCCTCAAGCAGCTGCCCAAGCCGTACAGCATGCTCTACGACCTGTCGGCGGTGGACGAGCGCCTGCGCAAGCACCGCTACGGCCTGCCGGCGTCCGACTACACGGTGTTCTACCACCTGCTGTCGATCGAGCGTAATTCGGACGTGCGCATCAAGGTCGCGCTCTCCGCCGACGACCTCAGCCTGCCCACGGCCATTCCGGTGTTCGCCAACGCCAACTGGTACGAGCGCGAAGTGCTGGACATGTTCGGCGTCGACTTCAAGGGTCATCCGCAGCCGTTCCGCCTGCTCATGCCGCGCACCTGGCAGGGCCACCCGCTGCGCAAGGACTTCCCGGCGCGCGCCACCGAGTTCGACCCGTTCCAGCTCACCGCCCTGCGCCAGGACCAGGAGCAGGAAGCGCTGCTGTTCCGGCCGGAAGAGTGGGGCATGAAGAAGGGCAACGAGGAATCGGACTTCATGTTCCTCAACCTCGGCCCCAACCACCCGTCCGCGCACGGCGCCTTCCGCATCGTGCTGCAGCTCGACGGCGAAGAGATCCTCGACTGCGTGCCCGACATCGGCTACCACCACCGTGGCGCCGAGAAGATGGCCGAGCGCCAGAGCTGGCACAGCTTCATTCCCTACACCGACCGCATCGACTACCTCGGCGGGGTGATGAACAACCTGCCGTACCTGCTCGCGGTCGAGCAGCTCGCCGGCATCAAGGTGCCGCCGCGCGCGCAGACGATTCGCGTGATGATGGCGGAATTCTTCCGCATGACCTCGCACCTGCTCTTCCTCGGCACCTACATCCAGGACTTCGGCGGCATGACGCCGATCTTCTTTATGTTCTCCGACCGCAAGCGCGCCTACGACGTCATCGAGGCCGTGACCGGCTTCCGCATGCACCCGGCCTGGTTCCGCATCGGCGGTGTCGCGCATGACCTGCCCAAGGGCTGGGATCGCCTGGTGCGCGAGTTCCTGGACTGGATGCCGGCGCGCCTGAAGGAGTACGAGAAGGCCGCCATGCGCAACAGCGTGCTGAAGGCGCGCGCCATCGGCGTGGCCCAGTACAACAGCGCCGAGGCCATCGAGTGGGGTGTCACCGGCGCCGGCCTGCGCGCCACCGGCATCGACTATGACCTGCGCAAGGCGCGGCCGTACTCGGGCTACGAGAACTTCGAGTTCGAGGTGCCGCTGGCCCACAACGGCGACGCCTACGACCGCGGCATGGTCCGCCTGGAAGAGATGCGCCAGTCGCTGCGCATCATCGAGCAGTGCCTGAACAACATGCCGTCCGGCCCGTACAAGGCCGACCACCCGCTGGCGGTGCCGCCGAACAAGGCCAACACGCTGCAGGACATCGAGACCCTGATCCACCACTTCACCAGCGTGTCGTGGGGTCCGGTCATGCCCGAAGGCGAGGCCAGCTTCATGATCGAGGCCACCAAGGGCATCAACAGCTACTACCTGACCTCCGACAAGAACACGATGAGCTACCGCACGCGCATCCGCACGCCGTCGTTCGCGCATCTGCAGCAGATTCCCTCGGTGATCCGCGGGTCGATGATTCCCGACCTGATCGCCTACCTGGCCTCCATCGATTTCGTGATGGCCGACGTGGACCGCTGAGGGGGAGAACGAGATGACCACCCAGACCCAGAGCGCCCAGCTCATCGCGACCAGCCGCTTCCAGCTGTCGCCGCAGGAACGTGCCGACATCGAGCACGCCATTTCGCATTACCCGGACGCGCGCGCGGCCAGCATCGACGCGCTCAAGATCGTCCAGGCCAACCACGGCTGGGTGCCGGACGGCGCCATCCCCGAGATCGCCGGCGTGCTCGGCATCCCGGCCTCCGACGTGGAGGGCGTGGCCACCTTCTACAGCCAGATCTTCCGCGTGCCGGTCGGCCGCCACATCGTGCGCCTGTGCGACAGCATGGTCTGCTACATCAACGGCCACGAGGACGTGCTGGCGGCGCTGCGCGCGAAGCTCGGCATCGGCTACGGCGAGACCACCACGGACAGCCGCTTCACGCTGCTGCCGGTGTGCTGCCTCGGCAACTGCGACAAGGGCTCGACCCTGATGATCGATGACGACACCTACGGCGGCCTGACGCCGGAGCAGGTCGTGGAACTGCTGGAGAAGTACGCATGAGACTGTCTTCCTGGGGCCCGAGCAACACCATCGCCAAGACGCCGGAAACGCATCCGCTGACCTGGCGCCTGCGTGACGACGGCCAGCCGGTATGGCTCGCCGAGTACGAATCCAAGAACGGCTATGC
The DNA here is from genome assembly GCF_002943415.1 of Amnimonas aquatica. GTDB lineage: Bacteria > Pseudomonadota > Gammaproteobacteria > Pseudomonadales > Moraxellaceae > Perlucidibaca > Perlucidibaca aquatica_A. The sequence goes on from NZ_PTQZ01000025.1 coordinate 9,490, forward strand.
CGGCCTGCGCAAGGCGCTCGGCGAGCTGGCGCCGGCCGACATCGTCGGTCTGGTCAAGGACTCCGGCCTCAAGGGCCGTGGCGGCGCCGGCTTCCCCACCGGCGTGAAGTGGGGCCTGATGCCGCCCAGCGACGGCGTGACGCCGCGCTATCTGCTGTGCAACGCCGACGAAATGGAGCCGAACACCTGGAAGGACCGCCTGCTCATGGAGCAGATGCCGCACCTGCTGATCGAAGGCATGATCATCAGCGCGCGCGCGCTGGCGGCCACCACCGGCTACATCTTCCTGCGCGGCGAATATGTCGATGCCGCCCGCAACCTCAATCGCGCCCTCGACGAGGCCCGCGCCGCCGGCCTGCTGGGCAGCAACATCCTCGGTTCCGGTTTCGATTTCGAGCTCTACGTGCACACCGGTGCCGGCCGCTACATCTGCGGCGAGGAAACCGCGCTGATCAACTCGCTCGAAGGCCGCCGCGCCAACCCGCGCTCGAAGCCGCCGTTCCCGGCCGCTGTCGGCGTCTGGGGCAAGCCGACCTGCGTCAACAACGTGGAAACGCTGTCGAACGTGCCGGCCATCGTCGCCAACGGCATCCAGTGGTACCACGGCCTGGCGCGCCCGGGCAGCGAAGACCACGGCACCAAGATGATGGGCTTCTCCGGCAAGGTGAAGAACCCCGGCGTGTGGGAGCTGCCGTTCGGCGTCACCGCGCGCGAGCTGTTCGAGGACTACGCCGGCGGCATGCGCGACGGCTACACGCTGAAGGCCTGGCAGCCCGGCGGCGCCGGCACCGGCTTCCTGCTGCCCGAGCACCTGGAAGCGCAGATGTACGCCGGCGGCATCGGCAAGGTCGGCACCCGCATGGGCACCGGCCTGGCCATGGCGGTCGACAACAGCATCAGCATGGTCTCGCTGCTGCGCAACATGGAAGAGTTCTTCGCCCGCGAGTCCTGCGGCTGGTGCACGCCCTGCCGTGACGGCCTGCCGTGGAGCGTGAAGATCCTGCGCGCGCTGGAGCGTGGCGAAGGCCAGTCCGGAGATGTCGAGACGCTGCTCGGCCTGGTCGGTTTCCTCGGCCCGGGCAAGACCTTCTGTGCGCATGCCCCGGGTGCGGTCGAGCCGCTGGGCAGCGCCATCAAGTATTTCCGCGACGAGTTCGATGCGGGCGTGGCAGTGCAGCCGGCGCAAGCCGCGACCGCCTGACACGCAACCCATTTTGAAAGTTTGAAGACGGTCACGACATGGCAACCATCCACGTAGACGGCAAAGAGTACGAAGTCGACGGCAGCGACAACCTGCTGAGCGCCTGCCTCTCGCTCGGTCTCGACATCCCCTATTTCTGCTGGCACCCCGCGCTGGGTTCGGTGGGCGCCTGCCGCCAGTGCGCGGTCAAGCAGTACGCCAACGCCGACGACAAGCGCGGCAGGCTGGTGATGTCGTGCATGACGCCCTCCACCGACAACACCTACATCTCCATCGAGGATGACGAGGCGAAGCAGTTCCGCGCCTCGGTGATCGAGTGGCTGATGACCAACCACCCGCACGACTGCCCGGTGTGCGAGGAAGGCGGCCACTGCCACCTGCAGGACATGACCGTGATGACGGGCCACAACACCCGTCGCTACCGCTTCACCAAGCGCACGCACCAGAACCAGGACCTGGGCCCGTTCATCAACCACGAGATGAACCGCTGCATCGCCTGCTACCGCTGCGTGCGCTACTACAAGGACTACGCCGGCGGCACCGACCTCGGTGTCTACGGTGCGCACGACAACGTCTATTTCGGCCGCGTCGAGGACGGCGTGCTGGAGAGTGAGTTCTCCGGCAACCTGACCGAGGTCTGCCCGACCGGCGTGTTCACCGACAAGACCCACAGCGAGCGCTACAACCGCAAGTGGGACATGCAGTTCTCGTCGAGCATCTGCCACGGCTGCTCCAGCGGCTGCAACATCAGCCCGGGCGAACGCTACGGCGAGCTGCGCCGCATCGAGAACCGCTACAACGGTGACGTGAACCAGTACTTCCTGTGCGACCGCGGCCGCTTCGGTTACGGCTACGTCAACCGCGCCGATCGTCCGCGCCAGCCGCAGCAGCGCGTCGCCGGCGAGTTCCAGCCGCGCGGTCTCGACGCCGCCCTCGACGGCATTGCCGCCACGCTCAAGGCCGGTCGCCGCGTCATCGGCATCGGCTCGCCGCGCGCCAGCCTGGAGGCCAACCATGCCCTGCGCGAGCTGGTCGGCGCCGACAATTTCTTCGCCGGCGTGGGTGCCGGCGAGCACAGCCTCAACCGTCTCGTGGTCAGCCTGCTGCAGGCCCACGCCGACCGCGTGCCGACCCTGCGCGAGATCGAGAAGAAGGATGCCGTGCTGGTGCTCGGCGAGGACCTCACCCAGACCGCCGCCCGTCTCGCCCTGGCCCTGCGCCAGTCGGTGAAGAACAAGCCGGTGCGCATGACGCTGGACAAGAAGGTCCAGGAGTGGAATGCCCTCGGCGTGCGCGACATCGGCCAGCGCGAGCTGTCGCCGCTGTACATCGCCAGCCTGAACGAGACCCGTCTCGATGACGTCGCCGTCGCCACGCTGCGCGCCGCGCCGGAAGACATCGCCCGCCTCGGTCATGCCGTCGCCAACGCCATCGACAGCGCCGCCCCGGCCGTCGCCGGCCTCGACGCCGATACCGCCGCGCTGGCGCAGCGCATCGCCGCCGACCTGCTGGCCGCCGAGCAGCCGCTGGTGGTGTCCGGTGTCAGCAACGGCAGCGCCGCCGTCATCGAAGCCGCCGCCAACGTGGTCAAGGCCCTGCAGGCGCGCGGCAAGTCCGCCGCCATCACGCTGACCGTGAGCGAAGCCAACAGTGTCGGCACCACGCTCATGGGCCAGGCCGGCAATGATTCGCTGGATGACGCCCTCGCCCTGCTCGCCGGCGGCCAGGCCGACACCCTGGTGGTGCTG
>NZ_PTQZ01000250.1 GCF_002943415.1 Amnimonas aquatica
GCTGCCGGCTCGGTCAGGCGGTCGGCATCAGGCCCGCACGGCCGCCAGCACCGCCGCCGCGAACTCCGCCGGCGAGTCCTCCTGCAGGAAATGCCCGCCGCGCAGCGTCACGTGCGGCCGGCCCTGCGCGCCGGGAATGCGCTTCTGCAGATACTTGTCGCCGCCACGGGTGATCGGGTCTCCGGTGCTGAACGCGGTCACCAAGGGCTTGTGCCACTGCGCCAGCACCTCCCAGGCGCTGCGGTTCGCCGGCGACGCCGGATCGTCCGGGGTCACCGGCACCAGCCGCGGGAAAGCCCGCGCACCGGCCTTGTACTGCGCCGACGGGAACGGCGCATCGTAGGCGGCGCGCTCGCCATCCGGCAGCTTGCGGCGCACGCCGCTGGCGACAATGCGGCCGATGGGAAACCACGGGCTGTAGAGCGCGAAATGCTTCCAGATCCTGAACGCCTTCGGCACCGGCTGGTCGCCGGTGGGCAGCATGCCGTTGCCGATCACGATGGCCGCGCAGCGCGGCTCCTGCTCGGCGGCCAGACGCAGGCCCAGCAGCGAGCCCCAGTCCTGGCCGACCACGGTGATATCGCACAGGTCCAGCTGCTCCACCAGCGCGGTCAGCCAGTCCATGTGCGACTGGTAGCTGTAGTCGCTGATGCGCGTGAGCTTGTCGGACTTGCCGAAGCCGATCAGGTCGGGGGCGATGACGCGGCAGCCGGCCGCGACCACGGGCGGGATCATGTGCCGGTACAGGTAGCTCCAGCTCGGCTCGCCGTGCAGCATGAGCACCACGCGGCCGTCGCGCGGGCCTTCGTCCAGGTAGTGCATGCGCAGGCCGGGCGTGGCGGTGCCGCCGACATCCAGGTAATTGGGGGCGAACGGATAGTCCGGCAAGCCGGCGAAACGGGACTCGGGGGTGCGGATCACGGGCATGGCGGCTCCCTCTGGGCAAGTCTGCCGGACAGGTCTGTGCGCGGTCTGACGCCGCGCTGCCCGGTCACTCTAGCAAATGCCCGTGGCTGCGACCGTAGCCGTGGCGACAATCTGCCGGGCGCCCGCGCCGCCGCCAACACCGCTACAATCCGGCCACATCTGCTTCCGTCACGCCCAGGGAACCCATATGCGCATCGTCTCCGCCAACCTCAACGGCATCCGCTCCGCCGCCAGCAAGGGCTTCTTCACCTGGCTGGAGAATTCCGGCACGGACGTGCTGTGCATCCAGGAGACCAAGGCGCAGACGCACCAGCTCGATGGCGAGGTGTTCAACCCGCCGGGCTGGCACCGCCATCTGTTCGATGCCGTGCGTCCCGGCTACTCGGGCACCGCGATCTACACCCGCGACAAGCCGGACTCGGTGAAGACCGGCCTCGGCTTCGCGCTCTGCGACACCGAGGGCCGCTGGATCGAGGCGAGCTTCGGCGACCTCACCGTGGTCTCGCTCTACCTGCCCTCGGGCTCGTCGTCGGATGCCGCGCAGGCGCGCAAGGATGCCTTTCTGGTCGAGCTCATGCCCATCCTGCAGGCGCGCCGCGCGGCCGGAGAAAAGCTCGTGGTGTGCGGCGACTGGAACATCGCGCACAAGGAGATCGACCTCAAGAACTGGCGCGGCAACCAGAAGAACTCCGGTTTCCTGCCGCACGAGCGCGCCTGGCTGACACAGCTGTTCGACGAGGTCGGCTATGTCGATGCCTTCCGCGTCGCGGACCAGCGCCCGGAGCGCTACACCTGGTGGAGCAACCGCGGCCAGGCCTATGCCAACAACGTCGGGTGGCGCATCGACTACCACATCGTGTCGCCGGAGCTGCGCGAGCGCATCACGGGGGCCGACATCTACACCGGCGAGAAGTTCTCCGACCACGCGCCGCTGATCCTCGACTACCGGATCTGAGCGCGCGCCCCCTGCTGAGCCCTTAACCGCCGGAGAGGCGGCAGTGGCGACCCGGCCGGCCCGCCTCCGGGCCGCCGGCCCGGCGCCTCAGAAGCTGATGATCGCGACCACGGTGTCGGCGTAGCTGCCCACCGTCATGCCCGACTGCACCGGCACGCGGCCGTAGATGGTGGTGAGGATGGCCTGGCCGTTGCCGGTGCCGGTCACCGCTTCGCCGCTGGCGCGCATGCCCCAGCGCTGGCTGCGCGCGGCATCACGATAGAGTTCGTAACGGACACGGCTGTTGCCGCTGGCCATCCGGCGCGCATTGCCATCGGCATAGCGGCCGTTGTCCAGGCTGATCTGGTAGGCGGCGTTGCGCGTGCAGGTGCTGGCGATACGACCGATGCCATCGACCTCGCGGTCGAGCGCGGTCACGGTGCCGAAGTCCAGGGTATCCGCGGAGATGCTGCAGTTCGGCGTCACCACGGCATCAACCACGAA
>NZ_PTQZ01000251.1 GCF_002943415.1 Amnimonas aquatica
GCTGTTCCCGAACTGGAAAGAGGAAGGCGCGCCGCTGAACACCCCGGTCGCCGGTGACGAAGTCTATTTCCTGCTCAGCCCGACCGCCTCCGCAAAGGCGCCGCACTGGGCCATTCCGAAGCCCATGCACAACGACGGCAACTACGTCATCAGCCTGGGCAACGTGGTGCGCTGGCTGGCCGCCAAGGCCGAAGAGCTGGAAGTCATGCTCTTCCCCGGCTTCGCCGCCTCCGAGATCCTGTTCAACGAAGATGGCTCGGTCAAGGGCGTGGCCACCGGCGACATGGGCGTGTCCCGCACCGGCGAGCACAAGCACTCCTACACCCCGGGCTACGAGCTGCACGCCAAGTACACGCTGTTCGCCGAAGGCTGCCGCGGCCATCTGGGCAAGCAGCTGATCAGCCACTTCGAGCTCGACAAGGACGCCGACCCGCAGCACTACGGCATCGGCATCAAGGAACTGTGGGACATCGATCCCTCCAAGCACAAGCCGGGCCTGGTGCTGCACGGCTCGGGCTGGCCGCTGAGCGAGACCGGCTCCACCGGCGGCTGGTGGCTCTACCACGCCGAGAACAACCAGGTCACGCTGGGCCTGATCACCGACCTGTCGTACAAGAACCCGTGGCTGTCGCCGTTCGATGAAATGCAGCGCCTGAAGCACCACCCGGTGCTCAAGCAGTACCTGGAAGGCGGCAAGCGCGTGTCCTACGGCGCCCGCGCCGTGGTCAAGGGCGGCCTGCACTCGCTGCCCAAGCTGACCTTCCCGGGCGGCCTGCTGATCGGTGACGACGCCGGCTTCCTGAACTTCTCCAAGATCAAGGGCAGCCACACCGCCATGAAGTCGGGCATGCTGGCCGCCGAAGGCCTGTTCGACGCCCTCAAGGCCGGCCGCGCCGGTGGCGACGAAGTGGTCGAGTACACCGAGAAGTTCAAGGCCTCCTGGCTGCACGAGGAACTGTTCAAGGCACGCAACTTCGGCGCCGCCATGCACAAGTTCGGCGGCAGCATCCCGGGCCTGCTCATGGGCGGCGGCTTCAACTTCATCGACCAGAACATCTTCGGCGGCAAGCTGCCGGTGACGCTGCGCGACACCACGCCGGACTACCAGGCCATGGGCCTGGCGGCGGACTATGCACGCATCGAATATCCGAAGCCGGACGGCAAGATCAGTTTCGACAAGCTCTCCTCGGTGTTCATTTCGAACACCAACCACGAGGAAGACCAGCCGATCCACCTGACGCTGAAGAACCCGGACATTCCGCTGACCGAGAATTTGCCCAAGTACGCGGAACCGGCGCAGCGCTACTGCCCGGCCGGCGTGTACGAGGTGGTGAGCAACGACGACGGCAGCCAGCGTTTCCAGATCAACGCGCAGAACTGCGTGCACTGCAAGACCTGCGACATCAAGGACCCGGCCCAGAACATCAACTGGGTGGTTCCGGAAGGCGGCGGCGGCCCGAACTACCCGAACATGTAAGTTCGATGCAGCATAAAAAAAGCAGCCCAAGTGGCTGCTTTTTTATGATCTTCCAGAAAGCATCAAACACAGTTGAAGTGTAGGCTGCACCGCTGGAACCGTTCATCTGCCGGACAACCTACAGTCGGGTGGCCCGAATTCTAAATTTGTTGTCCCCGCCCATGATTCCGGCCATGCTGCGCCAGCGCATAGCCTTCGTTGCAGTCCGAAGGCGTGACCGCCCGGACACAAGAACAAGAACACCATACCGGCCACGACAAGAAGAGAGCACCCAATGACCGCGATCTCCACCCCCCGCCTGCTGCTGGCCGCCGGCCTGCTGGCATCCGGCCTCGGCCACGCCGCCGCCGACACGCAGCGTCTCTGCGTCTATGACCTGCTCGGCAATGCCGGCGACATCGCCAACATGGCGCGCGACTATGCCACCGCCGCCCAGGGCTTCGGTGCCCGCATCAACGTGAAGGCCTACACCGACGAACGCGTCGCCACCGAAGACCTGCGTGCCGGCCAGTGCGATGCCCTGCTCGCCACCGGCTTCCGCACCCGCCTGTTCAACCCGGTCGCCGGCGCCCTCGACTCGCTCGGCGCCACCACCATCGTGCGCAACAACAAGGTCGACATGGCCGCCAGCTACCAGGTCGTGCAGAAGACCGCGCAGACCTTCGCCAGCCCGGCCGCCGCCAAGCTCATGGTGCGTGGCGCCTACGAGATCGGCGGCATCATTCCCTTCGGTGTCGCCTACCCGGTGGTCAACGACCGCAAGATCAACACGGTGGAAGCACTGGCCGGCAAGAAAATCGCCGCCTTCGACTACGACAAGGCCCAGGCCATCATGATCGAGCGCATCGGCGCCCAGCCGGTCTCCGCCGACATCACCAG
>NZ_PTQZ01000252.1 GCF_002943415.1 Amnimonas aquatica
CCAGCACGGAGGGCAGGATGGTGGCGATGATGACGCTGTCGACCAGCTGGTTGCGGCTGACCAGCCGCTGGGCGAAGAGTATCCAGCGGCCCTGCATGGCATCGTAGTCGGCAAGGGCGCGCCAGCGCGCACCGGAGAAATTTATGTCGGCATAGCCTGGCCGCAAAGGCATGAAGGCGGCATCCGGCGCGCTGTTCGAGCGCTCGAGCAGGCGGCCGTCCTCGGTCAGAACCTGGAAGGCAAGATCCGGATTACGCAGGCTGCTCACATCACGCACCGACAAGCCGTGCGCGGCCAGCAGTTCGACATGGTCGCGCAGCTGCTGATCCAGAGCCCGCTCGACCGAGGCCGTGCCCGCGCGGTAGGCCTGCACCGCCGCCGTGAACTGAATCAGCGCAAACGCCGACAGCAGCAGCAGGATGAAATAGCGTCGCAGCGACCTCATGACGCAGGCACCAGGTAGCCCACGCCGCGCACGGTGCGGATGAAGTCACTGCCCAGCTTGCGCCGGAGGTTGTGGATGTGAACCTCCAGCGCATTGCTGGCGACTTCTTCGCCCCAGCTGTAGAGCCGCGACTCCAGCGCTGAGCGTGTCTGCACCCGCCCGGCGGTCTCCATCAGGCACTTGAGCAGCATGTATTCGCGACGGGGAAGATCGACCAGCTGTCCGCAGCTACGCACCTGATGCCGACCCGGACAGAGGCTGACTTCACCCACCCGGATCTCGGCCTCCAGGTGCCCGCCGAGACGGCGCTCCAAGACACGCAGGCGGGCCAGCAGCTCGGGCATATCGAAGGGCTTGGCGAGATAGTCGTCAGCGCCGCTGTCGAGCCCCGCGACCTTGTCATCAACGGTGTCACGCGCGGTCAGCAGCAGCACAGGCAGGCGATCACCGCGCCCTCGCAGCCGGCGCAGCACCTCGAGACCGTCCCGGTCCGGCAGGCCGAGATCGAGGATGACGATATCCGGCGGGTCGTCGCTAATGGTGTTGAGCGCATCACGGCCGTTGCCGACGTGATTCACTGCCATGCCCTCTCGCCGCAGCGCATCGCGCAACCCTTGCGCCAACGAGAGATTGTCCTCGACNGGTACAGGGTGCCCAGACTGGTGTATGCCGACCCGGCGAGCGCCTGGTCGTCCAGTCGCAGCGCCTGCTCTAGTTCGGCGCGGGCCGCCTTGGCCAGGCCCAGTGCGCCCAGCCCCCCCTTGGCACCGGCAAGCGTGGACTTCACGATACCATTCCAGATATGCGCCTCGGCCGCTGCCGGATAATGCTTGACCAAGGCGTCCCCTTGCGCCGAGAGGGCTTCCAGCGCGGCCACCCGAGCCTTGCCGGCGAGCTGGTAGTTGTCCACCGACCAGGCCGACTGCACGGCGGCAAGGTCTTCGGACAGGTCGGCGCGGGCAACACCCGCGACCAACAGCATGGACAACATGACAACGGGAAGCTTAAGCGGCGAAACGATCATGGGTGTTCTCCTTGGCACGGGCGTGGCGCTTGATGACGGGCAGCTGGCGGCGCAAGGCAGCATCCACCAGCACCGGCAGCAGTTGGTTGAGGAATACGAAGAAGCGCTCCGGCCAGCCCATGAAGCGGCGTGAGGTGGCTGGGTGCAGAAGCGCATGACGCACCGCTTCCGCAACCTGCTCGGGCGTGTCGGTCTTGGTACCAAGATCGGCATTGAGACCTTCGACCTCCTGGCTGTTGAGCGAGGTCCGGGTGGCGCGCGGCGCCAGATAGACGACCCGAGCACGGGTATCAGCCAGCTCCCGCTGCAAGGCCTCGCTGAAACCGCGCAGACCGAACTTGCTGGCGCAGTAGGCCGCGAAACCCGGATGCCCGATGCTGCCGAACGTGGAGCCAATGTTCAGCACCACGGCCGCCGGCGCCTGAAGCAACTGCGGCATCAGGTCATGCACGAGCAGCACCGCCGACACCAGGTTGATATCGATCTGCGCCCGGATGACCTCGCCACCCTGCGCCGCCAGCCAACCGAAATGCTGCACGCCGGCATTGTTGATGAGCATATCCAGCCCGCCGAGCTGGCGGATACGCCCGCACAGGCGCTGGCGATCGTCGTCACGCGAAACATCAGCGACGATGGCGTGGTGGCGACCGGGCAGCGTGGCGGCGAGAGCCGCCAGCTGGTCGACGCGACGACCGACCAGCAGCAGTTCGGCACCGTCGGCGGCCAGCCGGCGGGCTACTGCCTGGCCGATGCCACCACTGGCACCGGTGAGCAGAATGCGTTTTCCTTGCAGGCTCATGATGTCACCTCAGGCTGCGGCCAGCGCCGGCGCGGAGGCCGTGAGCGCACGAAAGATG
>NZ_PTQZ01000253.1 GCF_002943415.1 Amnimonas aquatica
CGCCGCTTCGGCTGGACCCATTACGGCATCTTCATACCCGGGCTGCCGGAACCGTTCCGTTACTGCAACATCATGACCCTGCTCGGCGCCACCGGTGCCGTCATGATAGACAACGACCACCTGCAGCAGGACCCGCCGTCGGACACCGCAACCTTTCTCTGCTCCACGGCGCTGGGCGATGACCATCACTACCGCTCGTACTCGATCGCGCGCGAATGCCGCCGCGACGAGGGCGACCTGCTGGTGTCCTTCGGCGAGCACCTGCGCATCCACGGCGATTACCCGACCTACCGGGTCGAGGCGGCCTGGGGCGGTTTCCGCCTGGACATCACGGTGCGCTGCACCGACACCGTGTCCTGGTTCGTGCGCAACGTCGCCTACGATCACTTCAGCCTGTTCGCGACCTGCAGCGGAACCATCACGCAGTCCGGCACCGGGGAAGGCGCGCAGGATACCCGCACGCTGCGCCTCGACGACCAGATGTGCACTTTCGAGTACGCCCGCAGCGTGAGCCCCTACGCGCTCAGCCGTCGGGTGATTCCCGATGCCTGGAAGCTGCCGGCGGACTTCTTCACCTACCAGATCATCAATCTCGACGCCTCGACGCAGCTGCTGCTCACCGATGTCCGCGCGCTCGGCCGCACCGCCTTCAAGGGCATGCATGTGCGCGGCCGTGACGGACGCGCCGGTATTCATGTCGAGGATGTCGTGTTCGAGGTGCTGGAATACGAGCCCGAGCCGGCGGTCGCACCCGATGGCGGCCGCATGCGCCTGCCGCGCCGTTTCCGCTGGCGCGTGCGCGAGGCCGGCGTCACCGTGCTCGACATCGAGTGCTGGCCGGCCAGTCCGTGGCGCTTCGGTCTCGGCCGCGGCTACGCCGGCTCATACCGCTTCAGCGGCGAGTACCAGGGCCGGCCGGTGAGCGGCGACGGCTACATCGAGTACATCGACTGCGAGTCGCGCTGAGGAGGGCGGGTGCGGCCCGTTCCGGGCCTGCTCGCCGGCGTCGCCGCGCCCGGGTACCGGCTCGGGCTCAGGCCACCGCGCGGATGGCGTCGAGCACGCGGTGCACATCGCGCTCGTCCATGTAGCGCGGCAGCGGGTACATGCCGTGCGCCTCGGTCAGCGCATCCTCGGTGATGCGGTCGTAGTCGGCGCGCTGCACCTGGGCACCGGAGCGCTTCAGCGGCAGGTTCGCCAGCAGCGTGTCGACGCGCCGGCACAGCGTCTCGGCGGCCTCGGCATCGCGGCTGCCGGCAGGCGCCAGGCCGATGTCGCGCGCCAGCAGGGCCAGCCGCTTCTCGCAGGATGGCTTGTTGAAAGCCAGCACATGCGGCAGCACCAGCGCGTTGGCGCGCCCGTGCGGCACGCCGTAGCGGGCGCCGAGCTGGTGCGCGATGGCATGCACATAGCCGATGGCGGTGGTGCTCAGGCACAGGCCGGCGTAGTGCGAGCCCAGCGCCATGGCATCGCGCGCCTTCAGGTTGCCGGGTTCGCGGCAGGCGGTCTCCAGGTTCTCCAGGATGAGGCGGACGGCGGCGCGGTTGTAGCCGTCGGTCTGGGCGTTGGCGAAGGTGCTCATCCAGCCCTCGAGGGCGTGGGTGAGGGCATCGATGCCGGTCTCGGCGGTCACCGAGGCCGGCATGCCGCGCGTGATCAGCGGGTCCAGCGCGGCGGCCAGCGGCACCAGCGCTGGGTCGACCACCAGCGATTTGACGTGGCTGACGCTGTCGGAAATGACCGCGGCGACGCTGGCCTCCGAGCCGGTGCCCGAGGTCGACGGCACCACGAACAGGGGCAGCGCCGGCTGCCGACCCTTGAGCACGCCGACCAGCGCCTGCGGCGACTTGCCGGTGGATGCCGCGAGCGCGATGACCTTGCCGGCATCGATGGCGGAGCCGCCGCCGATCACCAGCAGGGCATCGGCGCGGGCGCGGCGGCAGGCGGCCAGGCCATCCTCCACCACTTCGAAGGTCGGGTCCGGGCGCACGCCGGTGTACAGGCTCACCACCACGTCGCGGGCCTCGAGGGCGGCGACCAGCGGATCCAGGGTGCCGAGCCCTGCCAGCACCTCGTCGGAGATGACCAGCACGCGCCGGAAGCCCTGGTCGGCAATGCTGTCGCAGAGCCGGATGGCGGCGTGCTCGCCGAACAGGACCATGGGCCGGGGCAGGGTGAGGACCTTGCCCAAGGCCTTGATGACGGCGAGCTGGGGCAGGGACTTGAGGCGGTTGGCGAGCGCGGACATAGCTGTCTCCGTGGGTCTT
>NZ_PTQZ01000254.1 GCF_002943415.1 Amnimonas aquatica
GGGGCCTGCTGAGCCAGCCCGTGATCTTCGACGGACGCAATGTCTATGATCCGGCCTGGCTGAAGGAGCAGGGTTTCACCTATGTCGGCATCGGGCGTGGCGACACGGTCTGAGGCCGTGTGCCGCCGGTGCGTGCCAGCTGGCCTGGCGGGGCGCGCACCGGCCAGCATGGTTCCTGCCGGCGTTATACTTCCTGTCTGTTTCCTCCTGTCGAGAGTTCTGTTTTCATGACGTCCAGCAACCCACCCTCTGCCGCACTGCCTGCTTTCAAAGCCTATGATGTCCGCGGCCCGGTGCCCGCCCAGCTCCATATCGACATGGTGCACGCCATTGGCCGCGCTTATGCCCGCGTGATCCGCCCGCAGGGGCCGGTGGCCATCTGCCGTGATATCCGCGACACCAGTGCCGACTTCGCGCGCGCGCTGGCGGCCGGCCTCAACGCCGAGGGCGTGGCCACCCGCGATATCGGCCTAGGCGGCACGGAGATGGTCTACCACGCCGCCGGCCAGCCCGGGGCGGGTGGCGGCATCATGATCACCGCCAGCCACAACCCGGTGGGTGACAACGGCATCAAGATGGTGCGTGGCGAAGCCCGCCCGATCAGTGGCGATGACGGCCTGGGCGAGATCGAGGTGCTGACGCGTCAGTTCCTGGCCGAGCAGGCCGCGGCGGCCGGGCAGGACAATGGCTACGCCTTCGGCCCGCTGACCGATGGTGCGCAGTACCGGCCCGACCCGGCGCTGCACGCCGCGCTCGACCTGCACGACAGCTATGTCGCCAAGGTGCGCGGCTTCGTGGATTTCGACGGTCTGCGCCAGGCCCTTGCGGCCCGCGCCGCCGCTGGTCGCCGTCTGAAGCTGGTGGTCAATGCCGGCAACGGCTGCGCCGGCCCGACCTTCGATGCCCTGGTGGCGGGGCTGGACCTGGACATCACCCGGGTCTTCCACGAACCGGATGGCAGCTTCCCCAACGGCGTGCCCAACCCCATGCTGGCCAAATGCCAGGAAGACACCGCCTCGGTGGTGCGCGCGGAACAGGCTGGCCTCGGCATCGCCTGGGACGGCGACTTCGACCGTTGCTTCTTCTTCGACGAGACCGGCGCGTTCATCGAGGGCTATTACCTGGTGGCGCTGCTCGGCACCCAGCTGCTGCAGCATGAAAAGGGTGGCTCGGTGGTCTACGACACCCGCCTGACCTGGAACACCATCGCCCAGGTCGAGGCCGCCGGCGGTCGCGCCGTGGTCAGCAAGTGCGGCCACAGTTTCATCAAGGGCGCGCTGCGCACCGAGAACGCCGTGTACGGCGGTGAAATGTCGGCCCACCACTACTTCCGCGACTTCCATTACTGCGACTCGGGCATGATTCCCTGGTTGCTGCTGCTGGAGCGTCTGGTCGCCGAGGACCGCCCGCTGTCGGCGCTGGTGGCCGACGCCCAGTCGGCCTTCCCCTGCAGCGGCGAGATCAACTTCAAGGTCGCCGACGCCGGCGCCGCGCTGGCCCGTGTCGAGGCTGCCGTGCAGGTCGAGCTGGCGGCCGGGCGCGAGACCCTGGTCTCCGAGTCCGCGCTTGATGGCCTGAGCCGCGAGTTCCCGGCCTGGCGCTTCAACCTGCGCCGCTCCAACACCGAGCCGGTGGTGCGCCTGAATGTGGAGGCGCGTGCTGACGCGTCGCTGATGCGGGCGAAGACGGAATGGCTGAAGGCGCTGATCGTCGGCTGATGTTCAAGCTGGTGATTGGCTGATTTTTTGTATGCATGACCAAGCAGATTCGACAGGAGTCCCGAGATGTCCGCGCTTGTTCCCGTGATCATGGCTGGTGGCTCCGGTACCCGACTCTGGCCGCTTTCCCGAGAGGGCTACCCCAAGCAGTTCCTGCAGCTCGAAGGGGGGGGCACCATGCTGCAGAACACGTTGGCGCGCCTGGAGGGCTTGGGAACCGACAGGCCTCTGGTGATCAGCAATGAGGCGCACCGCTTTCTGGTGGCCGAGCAGTTGCGTCAGCGTGGTGCCTTGGGCGACAACGTGTTGTTGGAGCCAGTGGGCCGCAATACGGCACCGGCCATTGCTCTTGCAGCGCTCAAGGCCTCTGCAGATGCGGCCGATCCGCTCCTGCTGGTGCTGGCTGCCGATCATGTGATTCGTGATGTGGCTGCTTTTCAGTCCGCCATTCGTGTCGCAGTGCCGCAGGCAGAGGCCGGTGCACTGGTCGCGTTCGGCATTGTCGCCACCACGCCTGAAACAGGCTAT
>NZ_PTQZ01000255.1 GCF_002943415.1 Amnimonas aquatica
CGAGGGCGCCTTCACCATCGTGTCCGATCAGGGTGTCGGGCTGACCGGCGAGGGCTATCCGGTGCTCTACGGCAACAGCTACATCCAGACCGTGACCTGGGATGAAAGCGGCAAGCCGCAGGCGGCCGGCTTCATCACCTATTCGCAGTCCAGCGACCCGGCGAACCCGCATTACAGCGATTTCACCAGGGCCTATGCCGCACGCCAGTGGCAGGCCTTCCCCTTCACGGCCGCCGAGATCCGGGCCCAGAAGATTTCCGAGACCACCCTGCGGCAATGAGCCGCGCAGTAGAGAGGAGCTGACATGAACGCCATTTCCCAACCCGTGGGCCAGGTGCTTTCCGCCGAGGCCATCGGCCAGGCCTTCGAGGCGCAGCGGGCGACCGCCATCCGCCTGCGCCAGTCCACGCTGGCCGAGCGCCGCGCCAAGATCCGCAAGCTGCGCGACACCCTGCTCGCGCACCAGGCCGAGATCGTGCAGGCCGGCTGGGACGACTTCCGCAAGCCCGCCACCGAGGTCGAGCTGACCGAGATCCTGCCGGTGGTGGCCGAGGCCAACGACGCCCTGCGCAACCTCCGCGGCTGGATGAAGCCGCAGGGCGTGTGGCCGTCGCGCATGATGATCGGCACCAAGGGCTACATGCAGTACGAGCCCAAGGGCCGCTGCCTGATCATCGCGCCGTGGAACTACCCGGTGAACCTGAGCCTGGGACCGCTGGTGTCGGCGGTGGCCGCCGGCAACACGGTGATCATCAAACCGTCGGAAATGACCCCGCACGCCTCGGCGGTGATCTCGAAGATCGTGCGCGCGGTGTTCGGGCCCGACGAGGTCACGGTGATCGAGGGCGATGCCCCGGTGGCGCAGGCGCTGCTCGACCTGCCCTTCGACCATGTCTTCTTCACCGGCTCGCCGGCCATCGGCAAGGTGGTCATGGCGGCCGCCGCGAAGCACCTCACCAGCGTCACGCTGGAGCTGGGCGGCAAGTCGCCGACCATCGTCGATGCCTCCGCCGACCTCAAGCTGGCGGCGCAGAACATCCTCTGGGCCAAGTTCACCAACAACGGCCAGACATGCATCGCGCCCGACCACATCTATGTCCACGAGTCCGTGCGCGGGGCTTTCGTGCAGGCCTGCCGCGATGTGCTGTCCTCGGTCTACGGCGCGCAGCCGCAGCAGAGCGAGCACCTGGCCCGCGTCGTCAACGAGCGCCACACTGCCCGTGTGCAGGCGCTGCTCGATGACGCCGTGGCACGCGGCGCGACGGTGCTGGCCGGCGGCGAGGTCGATGCCGGTGACCGCTTCGTCGCGCCCACGCTGCTGACCGACATTCCGGCCGATGCGAAGATCATGCAGGAGGAGATCTTCGGGCCGCTGCTGCCGGTGATCGGCTTCCGTGACCTCGACGAGGTGATCGCGCGCATCAACGACGGGCCCAAGCCGCTGGCGCTGTACATCTGGGGCCGCGACGACGCCAACATCCGCAAGGTCATGCAGCAGACCAGCTCCGGCGGCGCCTGCATCAACCACTGCGTGGTGCAGTTCCTGCACGGCAACCTGCCGTTCGGCGGTGTCAACAACTCCGGTATCGGCAGCGCTCACGGCCACTTCGGCTTCAAGGCGTTCTCGCACGAGCGTGCCGTGGTGCGCACGCGCATCATGCTGGCGAAGATGTTCTTCCCGCCCTACACGGCGCTCACCCGCCGACTCATCCGGATCTTCATGAAGACGGTCTGACCGGGGCGATCCGGACATCAGCGCTGCTGCAAGAAAAAGACCCGCATCATGCGGGTCTTTTTTTGCGTTGCTGCCTGCTGGTTTTGCGTTGCTGCCCCGCAGGCCGTTGTTGCGAGCCTCGGGCCGGATGGCGACGGCGTTGCCGCCGCGCCGTCAGCGCCGCCGCTTCCGCTGCGGCCGCCAGGCGTACCAGGCGCAGAGCACCACAGGCAGGCCCAGCAGCAGCCAGGATACCCAGTAGTGCAGGCCGCCATCGCCGGTCAGCGCCGACACCAGGCCGATCAGCGTCAGTACCGATAGCAGCAGCGGCGCGCCCCACAGCTGCATGAAACTGTTGCCCGGGCGCCGGCTCATGAGCGTGCTCCCCGGTCGGCGTCAACGGAGCCGGCCGCCGCCAGCTCGTCGGCCTTCGCGGCCAGCATGGCGATGCGTGCGTCGGTCTGGCGGCGGCGCGCGATCCACAGGTACAGGCCGCTGCCGAGCAC
>NZ_PTQZ01000256.1 GCF_002943415.1 Amnimonas aquatica
CCAACCCGACCACGCAGCCCTGGAGCGGCGTGCTGTTCGGCCAGATCAAGCGTGACGGCAGCAAGGATCCAAGTTCCGAGAACCATTCCTTCGGCATGGTGACTTTCCTCGGCGGTGCCTGGTGGACCCCGGAGAAGAACTACAACAAGCTGGCGCTCGACAAGTTCGGTTCCGAGCCGCTGAGCCAGACCGTCACCGGCGGCTGGGTCGCCATGGTGCAGCATTACTTCGTGTCGGCCTGGGTGCCGGCGAAGACCGGCACCAGCCACATCAGCACGCGCAGTGCCGCCAATGGCACCGAGAACTACATCGGTTTCACCGGCAGCCAGCTGACCGTGGCACCGGGCGGTACCGGCAAGATCGGTGCCGACTTCTACGCCGGTCCCAAGCATCAGGACAAGCTCGAAGCTCTTTCTCCGGGTCTCGAGCTGACCGTCGACTATGGCTTCCTGTGGCCGATCGCGCAGTTCCTGTTCTGGCTGCTGCAGACCATCCACGGCTTCCTCGGCAACTGGGGCTGGTCGATCGTGGTGCTGACCCTGCTGGTCAAGGCCGCGTTCTTCCATCTCTCCGCGGCCAGCTACCGTTCCATGGCCAACATGCGCCGGGTCATGCCGGAAATGCAGCGCATGAAGGAAAAGTTCGGCAGCGACCGCGCCAAGCTGTCGCAGGCCATGATGGAGCTGTACAAGAAAGAGAAGATCAACCCGCTCGGCGGCTGTCTGCCGATCCTGGTGCAGATGCCGGTGTTCATCGCGCTGTACTGGACGCTGATGGAATCGGTCGAACTTCGTCACGCCGGCTGGATCCTGTGGATCAAGGACCTGTCGCTGATGGATCCGTACTTCATCCTGCCGCTGCTCATGGGTGTGACCATGTATGTGCAGCAGCAGCTGAACCCGGCGCCGCAGGATCCGGTGCAGGCCAAGGTGCTGAAGATGATGCCGATCGTCTTCACCATCTTCTTCCTGTGGTTCCCGGCCGGTCTGGTGCTGTACTGGTTCGTCAACAACCTGCTGTCCATCGCCCAGCAGTGGGTGATCACGCGGCAGATCGAAAAGGCGGCCGCAGCCAAGTCGGCGAGCTGACCCCGGGCGGCGGCCATGACCGACACCATTGCCGCCGTCGCCACGCCTCCCGGACGGGGAGGCGTGGGCATCATCCGCATTTCCGGCCCGGCGGCCGCGGCCATCGGCCGGGCCGTCTGCGGCTGGCCAGCTGATCGTGAACTGGCACCGCGCACGGCGGTGTTCACGCCCTTTTTCGGCGCTACCACCACTACCTCCCGACGCAGTGACGAGCAGACAGCGGCTTCGTTATCAGTGACTGTCCGGCAGGACGCCCTCCGGATTGACGAAGGCCTGCTGATCTTCTTCCCCGGCCCGAATTCGTTCACCGGCGAGGATGTGGTCGAACTGCAGGGCCATGGCGGTCCGGTGGTGCTCGACATGCTGCTGCAGCGCGTGCTCGCGCTGGGTGCCCGGCTGGCCCGTCCCGGCGAATTCTCCGAACGCGCTTTCCTCAACGACAAGCTCGACCTGGCGCAGGCGGAGGCGATTGCCGATCTCATCGAAGCCGGTTCCGAGCAGGCGGCACGTTCCGCGATGCAGTCGTTGCAGGGGGCTTTCTCCGCGCGCGTGCATGACCTGCTGGAAACGCTGATCACGCTGCGCCTGCATGTCGAAGCGGCAATCGACTTTCCCGAAGAGGAAATCGATTTTCTCGCCGATGGCCAGATCCTCGCGCACTGCGACGGCGTGCTCGCCCGGCTCGACCAGGTCATGGCCGAGGCCAGGCAGGGCGTGCTGCTCAAGGAAGGCATGCGGGTGGTGATCGCGGGCCGGCCCAACGCCGGCAAGTCCAGCCTGCTCAATGCGCTCGCCGGCAACGACGTGGCCATCGTCACCGATGTCGCCGGCACCACGCGCGATGTGCTGCGCGAGCACATCCAGATCGATGGCATGCCGCTGCACGTGATCGACACCGCCGGCCTGCGCGACAGCCCGGACGTGGTCGAGCGCGAGGGCATACGCCGCGCCTATGCCGAGATCGATCAGGCCGATGCCGTGCTCTTCGTCTGGGACAGCAGCGATCCGGCCTCCGATCCGGCGTTGTCGCTGCCGCAGTTCTTTCCGGAACTGCCAGCCCGGCTCACGCTGGTGGCCAACAAGAGCGACCGCAGCG
>NZ_PTQZ01000257.1 GCF_002943415.1 Amnimonas aquatica
TGCCATCGACCTGTGTTGCGGCACTGGCACTCTGCATGGACAGGTTCAGCGTGATCGCTGAGACCAGCAGCAGATGTCCTGCTCTCAGGGTGGGCAGGTGGGATCGTGTTGTTCTCATGATTGCCTCCAGATGAAAAGGGAGTCCGGATGGTGTTTTTCTTTCCGGGTGTCAGGCTTCTTGTTGTTGTACGTGGCGGGGCAGGCTCCTTTTCCGATTGCGGTCTTGGTCTGCGTATAGAAATATCCATGCCAAGCCAGCGGCCATTTTTTGGATTTCAAGTAATTGAAATAAAAAAGAAAATTTTTCAGTGTGCATGCCTGTAGGCATGGCTGTCCGGAGGGTGAACAGCGCAGTGTGGCG
Source organism: Amnimonas aquatica (assembly GCF_002943415.1). Classification (GTDB taxonomy): domain Bacteria; phylum Pseudomonadota; class Gammaproteobacteria; order Pseudomonadales; family Moraxellaceae; genus Perlucidibaca; species Perlucidibaca aquatica_A. The sequence continues at coordinate 362 of NZ_PTQZ01000257.1, forward strand.
GGGGTGTTCAGAAAAACAACAGTTAGGTGGCGGGGCGCTGAAAAACGACCGCCCCCATGTGGGGGCGGTTTTCCGTACGATCAGGATATAAAGCGGGAAGTCAGCTGTTCACGGCCTTCAGCGTGGATTCACCGCTGCCGGTTTCAGCGATCGTATCCTTGCTGCCGGCATCAGCCGCTTCGACAGCGGGGGCCACCGCGACCACCGGCTGGCCGTACTTGGCCAGCAGCTCTTCGCGACGCTCCGGATCCATGTTGATGCGGCTCAGGTCGCCCTTGTAGTGGTCGATCACCAGGCGGTCCATGAGGCCGTACCACCACGACGGGAAGTAGGCCGGCAGCAGCATGGAGGCGTAGCCGCCCGGCAGCGTCGGCGCATCCTCGAAGTTGCGCAGGGTCTGGAAGCTGCGCGTCGGGTGCGCGTGGTGGTCGCTGTGGCGCTGCAGCTGGTACAGGAACAGGTTGCTGACCAGCTGGTTGCTGTTCCAGCTGTGCTCGGGGCGGGTACGCTCGTACTTGCCCTTGGCATCCTTCTGGCGCATCAGGCCGTAGTGCTCGATGTAGTTGATGACTTCCAGCAGCGAGGCGCCGTAGGCTGCCTGACCGGCGATGAAGGGCAGCGAGCGCACGCCGCCGACCGCCGCCATGGCGCCGAACACGCCGGCGCTGAGCGCCCAGCCCTGCAGCAGCTCGTTCTCCTTGCTCCAGAAGCTCTTGCCCTTGCGTGCCAGACGCTCCTTCTCGATCTTGTAGGCCGACTTGAAGCCGCCGATCACGGTGCGCGGCAGGAACTTCCAGAAGCTCTCGCCCATGCGGCTGCTGGCCGGATCTTCCGGCGTCGCCACGCGCTTGTGGTGGCCGTACGGATGCTCGACCGCGAAATGGGTGTAGCCGGTCGGTGCCAGCGCCAGCATGGAGAGGAAGCGATCCATCTTGTCATGCTTGTGCGACAGCTCGTGGCCGGTGTTGATGGCGATGCCGTTGATGGCGCCGATGCTCAGCGTCAGGCCGAGGTAGTCGCTCAGCGGCATGTCCTTGCGGCGGCCGACCAGCCAGGTGGCCAGGAAGGTGGCGGCGTACTGGGCGGGAATGAAGCCCTTGACGATCCAGCTGTAGTACTTGTCCTGCTCCAGGCGGCCGATCACCGACTCCGGCGGATTGGCTTCGTCGTCGCCGACCATCTTGTCGACGGCGGGAATCACGCCGTGGACCATGATCGGGCCGACCCAGGCGAGGGCGCGCAGCTTCTTCGGCGCGACGGCGTAGGCGGAGATGGCGGCGAGACCGATCGCCGGCAGGGCGGGGCTGAGCAGCCACAGGTAGCGCTTGGGATCCTTCCAGTCCGCCTCGGCGGCGCGGGCGGTTTGTTCGAGGATATCTTCGGGGACCTTGGCATTCATGGCGTCATGACCCTGTTGTTGTGTGGACAATGTGACATTGTCGACAGACAAGGTTGGCTGACCAGTTGTCCCGCGCCGGGTTTCTGTAGTGAAACGCCGGGTAGGTCTGGGGGCTATGTGGGTATTCCTGCGCTCAGGGCTGATGCCGGTGTTCCGGCCGTGCGGACTAGAGCCACGACTGCTTGCGGCCGGACACGGTCTCCGCCATCTGCCGGCGCAGCCAGGGAATGGCGTGCGACAGCGGCAGCGCCAGGTCGCGCAGCAGGCCAGCCCCGGCGAGAGGGTGTGCAGAATTTTGTGTAACCGGGATTTCGGTTACTGCCGTGGCAGCCTCTCCGCGTAGCTGATCGTAAAGCGGGTCAGTGCCGCCTTCCAGTCTCGGATCGGCAGCGTCCATTTCTTGCTGATGTTGCGCAGTGCCAG
>NZ_PTQZ01000258.1 GCF_002943415.1 Amnimonas aquatica
CGGCCGGCGAGGTCGCCACCAGGCGGCGGCCGTCACCGTCGATGATCTCGACCTGCGACAGCCCCGGGCGGGCATCCAGGCCGGCGAGCAGCAGGTTCAGGCTGGTCATGTCGCGGCTCAGCAGCCAGGGTGCGCTGCTGCGCGCCAGCTGCGTGGCCAGCTCCTGGCCCAGGCGGCGCTGCTCGCTGCGGATATCGCCGGTGTGTGCCATCCAGCCGACGGATGTGGTCAGCAGCACGCTCAGCAGCCAGAAGAGCCAGACACGTCGCGCCATGCGGAGCCGATCCGTATGCCATTGGAAGATGCGCCATTATAGACAGACAGCCCCTGTCCGGATGCGGCCATTCCGTTACAATTTGGCCCTGCCCTGTATCGCCAAGGATCTGTCGTGCGCGAAATCCTGCTTGTGTCCATTTCCGGCCCGGATCGTCCGGGCATCAGTGCGGCCCTGACCAGCGCGCTGGCGGCCCATCAGGTCAACATCCTCGATGTCAGCCAGGCGGTCATCCATGATCAGCTCAGTCTCGGACTGGTGATCGAGACCGGTGGCGAGGACGACTCCGCCCGCCTGATGCGCGCCGTGCTGTTCCAGGCCCATGCCCTCGGCCTGCAGGCGCGCTTCACGCCGATCAGCGCCGACAGCTACAACCAGTGGGTGGCCGGCAACGGCCGCAGCCGCTACATCCTCACCCTGCTGGCGCGCAAGGTCACCGCCGAGCACCTGGCCGCGATCACCGCGCTGATCGCCGACCAGGGCCTGAACATCGACGGTCTGCAGCGCCTGTCCGGACGCGTGCCGCTGGAGGGCGAGGCGGCGCAGTCCAAGGCCTGCGTCGAGTTCTCCGTGCGCGGCGAGCCGCGCGACGTGCAGGCCATGCGCGTGGCCTGCATGAGCCTGACCAGCGAGCTGGGCATCGACGTCGCGTTCCAGAAGGACAACGCCTTCCGTCGCAACCGCCGTCTGGTCTGCTTCGACATGGATTCGACGCTGATCGAGCACGAGGTCATCGACGAGCTGGCCAAGGCCGCCGGCGTCGGCGAGCAGGTCGCGGCCATCACCGAGCGCGCCATGCAGGGCGAACTGGACTTCACTCAGAGTTTCGAGGCCCGCGTCGCGCTGCTGAAGGGGCTGGACGCCTCGGTGCTGGAAGGCATTGCGCAGTCGCTCAAGCTCACCGAGGGCGCCGAGCATCTGATGCGTACGCTCAAGGTGCTGGGCTACAAGACCGCCATCCTGTCCGGCGGCTTCACCTATTTCGGCGAGCACCTGCAGCGTCGGCTGGGCATCGACTACGTCCACGCCAACGCGCTGGAGGTCGTCGACGGCAAGGTCACCGGCCGCGTCACCGGGCGTGTGGTGGACGGCCAGCGCAAGGCCGAGCTGCTGCGCGAGATCGCCGCCAGCGAGGGCGTGAACCTGGAGCAGGTGATCGCCGTCGGCGATGGCGCCAACGACCTGCCGATGCTGTCGATCGCCGGTCTCGGCATCGCTTTCCGCGCCAAGCCGCTGGTCCGGGCCAATGCCAAGCAGGCCATTTCGACGCTGGGGCTGGATGCCATCCTCTACCTGCTCGGCGTGCGTGACCGGGATATCGAGCTGGGCTGAGGTCGCAGCATGAAGTGTGCCGGTCGGCTCAGTTCGTGCCGGCACTCTGGCAGGCGGCGAGGAAGCGCAGCAGCCCGCGGGTCTGGTACTTGTTGCGGTGGCGTAGGATGAAGAACGAGCGCCGCAGATCCAGGAAGGGTGTCGGCAGCACGCTGGTCAGCCCCTGCGCCAGGCTTTCCTGCAGGGTCATGCGCGAAGCGCAGCCGATGCCTATGCCGGCCTCCACGGCGCGCCTTATGGCCTCCGTGTGGCCCAGCTCCAGCCTGACCTTGAGCGATGGCAGGTGCTCGCTGATGGCGTTGTCGAACACTTCTCGGGTGCCCGAGCCGGGCTCGCGCAGGATCCAGTGCGCGTCCGTCAGGTCGGCGGGGGTGACGCGCGGCAGGCGTGCCAGCGGATGCTCGCGGGCGGAGAAGATGACCAGCTCATCTTCCATCCA
>NZ_PTQZ01000259.1 GCF_002943415.1 Amnimonas aquatica
CAACGGCCGACTGTCCGATATCCGGCCCCTGCTGGCAACCCCGGAGTTCCACCTGGCCGTGTGCCACAAGGTCCCCAGCGAGAACCTGAAGATCGTGAGTTCGATACTGGATGGCGATCGCTACACACTGGCACGCGAACACAACCTGGACGTGAACATTCCCGAACTGGCAAAGCGGTTCCTGCAAGGCGCCTTCAAGCTCTGGCGTGACGACGAATGGTCACTCGGGACGCTCTCGTGCCGATCCCGATTTCGCATGAACATGCCCGCGGAATTCCGCTGCACGACACGCCTCCAGGAAAGCAGCCACGGTCTCGAAGTGCATCACGAATGGGAGGTCGACGTTCGCGTGCCGCTCATACATGACGTGCTGGCACGCCATGCCGAAAGCGAGATCCGGCGCTTCAATGCGATCGAGCTGGAAGTGATGAGAGCGGAGGTTGCTCTTCATACATCCGGGCGACGCTCCCCCTGACCTCTTTCAGACACTCCAGAAACCAAAAGCCCCCGGCTCTTTTGCAAGAACCAGGGGCTTCATGTTTGGCGGTGGACGCAGTCCGGAGCGAACCAGTCTCCGCATCAACTCCCTGCTAACAGGGAAATATCAGGGAGTTTCGTCCACTCATCTCCGAGCGTCTGGGCGAAGCCATCACTGATGGCGCAGCTCAGGGAGAGCCTGTGAACCGACCCCAGTTTCCTAGACAACACCCTGCCTCATGAAATACTGCCGCTCGAACTCGGCAGGCGGCAGCATGTTCGTGTGGCGGTTTCGTCGTAAAACACCCGACGGCTCTCCACATGTGCTGGCTTGCTGTGGTTCCGCCCCTGCTTCACATCCTGGCCAGGCTGAGGCTCAATCCGCAGGTCAATGTCTTCCGAAAAGCGATGGATGACGCCGAACCCCTTGGACAGCGACGTGCCGCCCTTCAGCTCGAAGCGAAAACCTTGCTGCTGCATCCCCCAGAGGCAATGCATGATCCAGTAGTCCTTCTCGACCAGCACCGGATCCAGCCCGCGCTCGGACGCGACCAAGCCCAGCAGACCCTCGAACTCAGGATGATCATGTAGCAGCACGGAAAACGCCCTCAAGCCGCTTGCGCGTGGTCACATTGCCATAGGCACGCAACGCCTGATTCAAGCTATTGCTATCCAATTGCTTGAACCTGCTTGCCGCGCGCGCCCAGACAGCTGATGCATCCTCGGCCAGCTCATCGACATTGTTGAGCAGATCGACGAACAGGAATTCCGTGGACAAGGCATGCGGAAACCTCGGCTTCACCCGGAAATCGAACTCGCGATTGCCCAGCCTGAAGTGCCCATGGCGCTTGCGGTTGTAGACCACCGTGCGGTTGTAGAGCTGCGTGGTGCCCAGTCCGACCGTGTTGTAAGCGGAGGGAGAGAAGAGCAGGAAGTCATCATCCCGCAGGAAGCTGCGCACCAGTTCAGCATCATCAGGCGGCAGCTCGCCAAACACAGACTTGCGAGGCGCGTAATAGAGTCCCTGTGCCAGCTTCCGCAGATCACCCGCCTGCACCAACGCTTGGAGGTGTCTATCAACCGAGGTGGACACAGCCAACAGGTCGGCGCGACGGTACACACGCCCAGGCTTCAGAACCTGCCGGACTTGCTCTAATGCACTGAGCGGCTGGTGATTGGCCATGGCGCATGAGTTCTCATTGAAAATTCATGCAATCAAGGTAACAGATTGGTTGACTTCTGACCAGCTCAAGCCTTTCCGACGCGCAACATCGAGGACAGCCGGATAGAGCACGCAAGCGTCATAGACTGTCGTGAATGGCGAGCTTCTCATTCCTAGCGTCATGAAATTTATTTTGACTCAACCTCACGAAAATCCTTGACTCCGCGCCCCAGCTTGCGCCGCAGAAGTGCGCGCAGTGTCACCCCATCGGCGTACCCGACCTGCGCGGCGATTTGATCAACGCTTCCACTTCCGGTGCGCAGGAGTTGGACCGCACGTTCGACGCGCAAGTCCTGGAAATACGACAGCGGTGTCT
>NZ_PTQZ01000026.1 GCF_002943415.1 Amnimonas aquatica
TCCGCCGCCGGCGATCGAGAATCGTCCGAAGCGCACCGGTGGCGGGCGCGACATCATCGTCAGCATCGACGCCGGCCATGGCGGCGCCGACCCGGGTGCCATCGGCCGCAGCGGCCTGTACGAGAAGCACGTCACGCTCGCCATCGCGCGGGCGGTGGCCGAGTACCTGAACCGGCAGGACGGCATCAGCGCGCGCCTGACCCGCGACAGCGACTTCTTCATTCCGTTGCAGCGGCGCCGCCAGATCGCCCGCCACGAGCACAAGGCCGACATCTTCATGTCCATCCATGCCGATTCGGCGCCCAATCGCGCGGCGCGCGGCGCCTCGGTGTTCGCGCTGTCGCTGCAGGGCGCCAACAGCGCGACGTCGAGCTTCGCGCAGCGTCTCGCCGAGCAGGAAAACAAGGCCGACCTCATCGGCGGCGCGGTGGTCGAGAGCGGCACCATCACCGACGTGCTCGCCAGCCTGGCGGTCGAGGGTTCGCTCAAGCACAGCCTCGACATGGGCGGCATCCTGCTCAGCCACATGCATCCGGTGGTCGGCAAGCTGCACAGCCCGCGTGTCGAGCAGGCCGGCTTCGCGGTGCTGAAGGAGCCGGGCATGGTGTCGCTGCTGGTCGAGACCGGCTTCATCTCCAATGCCGAGGAAGAGGCCAAGCTCGGCACCGCCGCCTATCAGCGCGAGCTGGCGCAGGCCATCGGCGAGGGCGTGCTGCGCTTCTGTCGCCAGTACCCGGTGCCCGGCACCTGGTTCGACCGCAACTGAGGCTCCGGCATGGCACGCATTCATCTGCTCGATGCCCGGCTGGCGAACCAGATCGCCGCCGGCGAGGTGGTCGAGCGCCCGGCCTCGGTGGCCAAGGAACTGATCGAGAACGCCATCGATGCCGGCGCGCGCGTGGTCGAAGTGCAGGCCGAGCAGGGCGGCATCGCCGGCCTGCGCGTGCGCGACGACGGTGACGGCATCGCGCGGGATGACCTGCCACTGGCGCTGGCGCGCCATGCCACCAGCAAGATCCATCATCTCGATGACCTCGAGGCCGTGGCCACGCTCGGCTTTCGCGGCGAGGCGCTGGCCTCCATCGCCTCGGTGTCGCGGCTGACACTGACCTCCAGCCAGGACGAGAGCGGGCTGGGCTGGGCCGTGCGCACCGAGGGCCGCGACATGGCCGCGGTGATCGAGCCGGCGCGGCATCCGCGCGGCACCTCGGTGGAAGTGCGCGACCTGTTTTTCAACACGCCGGCGCGGCGCAAGTTCCTGCGCAGCGAGACCACCGAGTTCGGACACCTGGAAGAAGTGGTGCGGCGCATCGCGCTGGTGTCGCCGCAGGTCAGCTTCAGCCTGACCCACAACCAGCGCGTGCTCTGGCAGCTCAAGCCGGCGACCAGCGAGGCCGAACTGCTGCGCCGCCTCGGCCAGATCTGCGGCCAGCCCTTCGTGCAGGCGGCACGGCCGATCTCGGTGGAGACCGCCGGCATCCACCTGCATGGCTGGATGGGTCTGCCTACTTTCTCGCGCTCGCAGGCCGACCTGCAGTATTTCTTCGTCAACGGCCGCATGGTGCGCGACAAGGTGGTCTCGCACGCCGTGCGCCAGGCCTACGCCGATGTGCTCTATCACGGACGGCACCCGGCTTTCGTGCTGTTCCTGGACATCGATCCGGGCGCGGTGGATGTGAACGTGCATCCGACCAAGCACGAGGTGCGCTTCCGCGAGCAGCGGCTGGTGCACGACCTGATCTACCGCGGCCTGCACCGGGCGCTGGCCGACCTGCGTCCGCAGGACGCCGCGCCGGTGCTGGCGGGTGATGGCATGGCGCCGGTCGCCGGGGCCGTGTCCACCGATGCCGGCGGCACGGCGCAGCCCGGTTTCGCCGGTGGCATGCCGGTCCGGCAGTCCGGGCTGGACTGGTCCGCGGCTCCGGTGCGCGAGGCCTATGCCAGCTATCTGGGTGGTGCCGATGCTTCCGGCGCTGCCGGTCCTGGCGTCGCCGGTGTGCCGTGGTCCTCCGCTGGTGCCGGCACGGGTGGCGTCCTGCCCGACCCGGTGCCCTCGCCCGTGCTTCCCGCCGCCGACGAGCCCGGCGGCCCGCCGCCGCTGGGCTACGCCCTGGCGCAGCTGCACGGCATCTATATCCTGGCGCAGAACCGCGACGGCCTGGTGCTGGTCGACATGCACGCCGCGCACGAGCGCATCGTCTACGAGCGGCTGAAGGCCGACCAGGCCTGCGCCGGCATCGCCAGCCAGCCGCTGCTGGTGCCCATCAGCATGGCGGTGAGCCGGCGCGAGGCCGATGTCGCCGAGTCCGAGCAGGCGGTGTTCGCCGACATGGGCATCGAGGTCGAGCGCCTCGGGCCGGAAACCCTGCTGGTGCGCGCGCTGCCCGCGCTGCTGGCGCAGGCCGGCGCCGACGCGCTGGTGCGTGACGTGCTCTCCGACCTGATCACGCACGGCAACAGCCGGCGCATCGAGGAGCGCCGCAACGAGCTCATGGCCACCATGGCCTGCCATGGCGCCGTACGCGCCAACCGGCAGCTGAGCATCACCGAGATGAACGCGCTGCTGCGCGACATGGAGGCAACCGAGCGCAGCGGCCAGTGCAACCACGGCCGGCCGACCTGGACCCGCCTGACCCTGGGCGATCTCGATCGCCTGTTCCTGCGCGGCCGCTGAGCATGGCCGACCGTAACCCGCCCGCGCCGGCAGGCGGCGACCTGCCCGCCCGCGCCATGCCGGTCGCCGACACCCGCCCGCCCGCCATCTGCCTCATGGGTCCGACCGCCGCCGGCAAGACCGCGCTGGCCATGGCGCTGGCCGGACAGGGTTGCGACATCATTTCCGTCGACTCGGGCATGATCTACCGCGGCATGGACATCGGCACCGCCAAGCCGACGGCGGCCGAGCTGGCGCTGGCGCCGCACCGCCTGATCGATATCCGTGACCCCGCCGAGGCCTATTCCGCCGCCGATTTCCGTGCCGATGCCCTCGCCGCCATGGCGGAGATCACCGCTGCCGGCCGCGTGCCGCTGCTGGTCGGCGGCACCATGATGTATTTCAAGGTCCTGCGCGATGGCCTCGCGGTGCTGCCCGATGCCGACCCGGCCATCCGCGCGCGCCTCGATGCCGAGGCCGCCGCGCTGGGCTGGCCGGCGCTGCACGCGCGGCTGCGCGAGGTCGATCCGCTGGCGGCGGCGCGCATTCCGCCGATGGACGCGCAGCGCCTGCAGCGCGCGCTGGAGGTCTGGGAGCTGACCGGCAAACCGCTGTCGCAGTGGCATGCCGAGCAGGCGCCGCCCGAGCCGCTGCCGTTCGACCTGCACTGGCTGGCCATCGCGCCGCCCGACCGCGCCGTGCTGCACGAGCGCATCGCCCTGCGTTTCGACCAGATGCTGGCCGGCGGACTGGTGGACGAGGTCGCCGCCCTGCGTGCGCGCGGCGACCTGCACCTCGGCCTGCCGTCCATGCGTTCGGTGGGCTACCGCCAGGTCTGGGAGCACCTCGACGGCCAGTACGACCGCGACGAGCTGCGCCTGCGCGGCATCTACGCCACGCGCCAGCTCGCCAAGCGCCAGCTGACCTGGCTGCGCGGCTTTGCCGGTGCTGCCGGTGACGGGCTGCGCGGGCTGGATCCCGCCGATCCGGCGCTTTTGTCGCGGGTGCAGGCGCTTTTGCGCGAGATCACTTGAAAAAGCACCGGACGCACCCCACGATAACGGAACGTCCGGCTGCATTTTAGTCGTGCCATTCCCGCCTTGCGGGGAGCCGTCGCGAGACGGTCGACGCTGAACACAACAATTTTCGTGGCCGCATTTGGTGCCACATGAGAGGAAGAAAAATGTCAAAAGGTCAGACGCTTCAGGATCCGTTCCTGAACGCCCTGCGCAAAGAGCGCATCCCGGTTTCCATCTTCCTGGTCAATGGCATCAAGCTGCAGGGCCAGATCGAATCCTTCGACCAGTACGTGGTGCTGCTGAAGAACACGGTCAGCCAGATGGTCTACAAGCATGCCATCTCCACCGTGGTGCCGGCGCGCAATCCGCGCACGACCCTGCCGGGCAGCACCGTGCCCATCGGCGGCAGCGCGGCGGCCGGCCAGGCTCCGGGCTCCAGCCTGGAAGACTTCGACGACGAAGATGACACCCAGCCGAACTTTTCCTGATACGGCTTCTCCCCCGCGTCCCGCCTGTTCCCGTGTCCGGCACGGGGATGGCTGGCGCATGCCGTCGCGAGGGCGCTGAGTGGAGTATTTCGAGCGCCCGACGGGTGGCGAGCTTGCCATCCTCGTGCATCTGGAGCTGCAGCACCACGGGCAGGATGAGGACCTCGAGGAGTTCCGCATGCTGGCCGCCTCGGCCGATGTCGAGGTGCTGCATGTCATCACCGGCAGCCGCCAGCGTCCGGATCCTCGCCTCTATGCCGGCACCGGCAAGGTGCTGGAGATCCGTCAGGCCGTCGAGCACCTGGGTGCCGAGGTCGTGCTGTTCAACCATGCGCTGACGCCGGCCCAGGAGCGCAACCTCGAGCGCGAGCTGAAATGTCGCGTGCTCGATCGCACCGGTCTCATCCTCGATATCTTCGCCCAGCGTGCCCGCACGCACGAGGGCAAGCTGCAGGTCGAGCTGGCCCAGCTCGATCACCTGTCGTCGCGCCTGGTGCGCGGGTGGACCCATCTCGAGCGTCAGAAGGGCGGCATCGGCCTGCGCGGCCCGGGCGAGACCCAGCTCGAGACCGACCGCCGTCTGCTGCGCAAGCGCATCGACTATCTCAAGGAGCGCCTGGAGAAGGTGCGCCAGACCCGCGCGCAGGGCCGGGCGGCGCGGCGCAAGGCTGGCGTGCCGACGGTATCGCTGGTGGGTTACACCAATGCCGGAAAATCGANCTGGTGGACGCCTTCCGCGCCACCCTCGAAGAGACCGCGCAGGCTGATCTGCTGCTGCATGTGGTCGATGCCTCCAGCCCCGAGCGCGACCTGCACTGCCGGTCGGTGACCGAGGTGCTGGCCGAAGTGGGTGCGACAGCACCGGTGCTTCTGGTGTACAACAAGCTCGACGCGCTGCCGGGGCAGACCCCGCGCGTGGAGCGCGACGATCAGGGCGTGCCGTCCTCCGTGTGGGTGTCGGCGCGCGAGGACATGGGCCTGCCGGAGCTGTTGAGCGCCATGCAGGCCCTGCTGGCCAGCCCCTGGGAGGAGCTCTGGCTGGCGCTGACGCCCGCGCTGGCCAGGTTGCGTTCGCGCCTGTACGGCCTGGGCGTGGTTCAGAATGAAGTCGCGGACGATGCCGGTGGCAGTCGTCTGCAGGTGCGCATACAGCCCCAGGACCTGGCGCAGTGCCTGGCCCGAGAGGGCTTGGTGCGCGCCGATGTAAGTGTCGAGGGCGACTGGTGATGCCGGTCGCCGCAAGCGAATAACAAAGCAGGAGTGCCAGATGGCGTGGAATCAACCCGGGTCGGGGCAGAAGCCCGGCGGTGACAATCAGGATCCCTGGGGGCGCCGGCCGTCGGCAGGTGGTGGCGGCAAGGGTGGCAACAATGTGCTGGACAAGCTGCAGGGCATGTTCGGCGGCGGTGACCCGCAGAGCGAGAAGCAGCTCACCCGACTGCTGCTCGTCGGCGCGGTCGGCCTCTGGGCGATCTTCGGCTTCTATCGCGTGGAGCAGGCCGAGCGCGCCGTGCTGCTGCGCTTCGGCGAATTCCAGAGCGTGCAGACCGCCGGTCTGCACTGGCATCCGCCGCTGGTCGACTCGCTGCGCAAGGTCAATGTCGAGCGCACCGAGCAGATGCCGCTGAACGCCAGCATGATCACCGAGGACGAGAATATCGTCGATATCTCGCTGTCGGTGCAGTACCGAATCGCCGATGCCCGTCTCTACGTGCTTGCTGTCGCTGATCCTCAGTCGACGCTGGCGCATGCCACCGAGTCGGCGCTGCGTCATGTCGTCGGCAGCGCCAAGATGGCGCAGGTGCTGGGCGAGGGCCGTGCCAAGCTGGCGCAGGACATGCAGCCGCGCCTGCAGGCCTATCTCGACCTGTACAAGACCGGCCTCAGCGTGCGCAACGTGAACATTCTCGAGGCGCTGCCGCCGCGTGACGTGAAGTCCGCGTTCGATGACGTGATCCGTGCCAAGGAAGACAAGGAGCGCCTGAAGAACCAGGCCGAGACCTATGCCAACGGCATCGTGCCGGAAGCGCGCGGCCAGGCCGCCCGCCTGGTGGCCGACGCCAGCGCCTACAAGCAGGAAGTGGTCGACCGGGCATCGGGTGACGCCTCCCGCTTCAAGGGCCTGCTGGGCGAATACCGCCAGAATCCCTCGGTGATGAAGAGCCGCCTGTATCTCGAGACCATGGAGTCGGTGCTGGGCAAGACCAGCAAGATCGTGGTCGAGCCCAACGGTGCCGCGCCGCTGCTGTACCTGCCCATGGACAAGCTTGGCCAGGGCGGGGCGCCGGCAGCCGAAGTGCTGTCCGGCCAGGGTCAGGTGATTCCGCCCGCCGCCACCGGCGGCAGTCGTGAGGCTGCCCGCACCACCCGCAACCTGGAGGAGGCCCGCTAATGCCCTCGCGCAACATGACGGCGCTGTACGTCGTCCTCTTCCTGCTGTTCATCGGCAACAGCGCTTTCTTCACCGTGCAGGCCACCGAGCGCGCCGTGCTGCTGCGCTTCGGCGAAGTGGTCGAGGCCGACCTCAAGCCCGGCCTGCACTTCAAGATCCCGCTGGTGCATGAAGTGCGCCGCTTCGATGCCCGCCTGCAGGTCAGCGATGCCGAGCGCACCGAATTCCTCACCAAGGAAAGCAAGTTCCTCATCATCGACGCCTACGTCATGTGGCGCGTCGACGATGTGAAGCGCTACTTCACCGCCACTGGCGGCGTCGTGCGCGAAGCCGAGGCGCGCCTGCTGCCGCTGGTGCGCGACGGTCTCAAGAACCGTGTTTCCGAGCGCACCGTGCACGAGGTCGTCGCCGGCCAGCGCGAGCAGCTCATGCAGGACCTGACCAAGGCCGTGAATGTGGTGGCGGCGCGCGAGTTCGGTATCCAGGTGGTGGATGTGCGCGTCAAGCGCGTCGATTTCCCGGCCTCGACCGTGGAATCGATCTACAACCGCATGCGCACCGAGCGAGAGCGCGAAGCACGCGAGCACCGTTCGCAGGGCACGGAAATGTCCGACCGCATCAAGTCGGAGGCCGACCGCCAGCAGCGCGTGATCCTCGCCGAGGCCTATCGCCAGGCCGAGACCCTGCGCGGTGAAGGCGATGCCGAGGCGGCAGCCATCGCGCGCAAGGCATTCGGCCAGGAGCCCGAGTTCTATCGCTTCTACCGCTCGCTGCAGGCCTATCGCCAGACCTTCAACAAGCCGGGCGATGTCATGGTGCTGAAGGGTGACAACGAGTTCCTGCGTTACATGAAGCAGCCGCCGAAGTGAGCCGGTGCCCGCGGGCCGGCGGCAGGGAATGCCTGCCGCCGGCCCGCTTGGGCATAACCCGTCCAGCTGTGGTAAGCTATGCCGAACCGAGTGACGACTCGGTTTTTTTGTGTCGGGCCTTTCCTGGCCGACCCCCTTCGGGCCGTCGCTGACGCGACGTCAAAAATTTCTCCCGGAAATTTTTTGTGTCTGAGCACGTGAGAAGTCATGAGCAAACCCGTTGATGCCTGGCTGCTGCCCGATGGGGTGGCGGATGTGCTGCCTGTCGAGGCGGCCCGCCTGGAAGCGCTGCGCAGAAAGCTGCTGGATCATTTCTCCAGCTGGGGCTATGCCCTCGTGTTCCCGCCGCTCATGGAGTACCTGGATTCCCTGCTCACCGGCTCGGGCAGCGACCTCGAAGGCCTGACCTTCAAGATCACCGACCAGCTCAGCGGCCGTCTCATGGGCGTGCGCGCCGACATGACGCCGCAGGTGGCGCGCCTCGACGCGCACTGCCTGCCGGTCGACGGCCCCGCCCGCTACTGCTACGCCGGCACGCTGCTGCAGACCCGTCCCACCGGGCTGTCGGCCTCGCGCTGTCCGGTGCAGATCGGCGCCGAGCTTTACGGTCACGATGGCGTCGAGAGCGACATCGAGATCATCCGCCTCATGCTCGACAGCCTGCAGCTGGCGGGCGCCCGCGACATCCACCTCGACCTCGGCCATGTCGGCATTTTCCGCGCGCTGGCGGAGTCCGCCGGCCTGGATGCCGATGGCGAATCGCGTCTGCAGGACATTCTGGCGCGCAAGTCGCTGCCGGAATGGGCCGAGGTACTGCCGCGCCTGGTGCCCGAGACCGGCGCGCAGGCCGCGCTGGAGCCGCTGCCCACGCTCTGCGGCGAGATCGCCGTGCTCGACCGCGCCGCGCGCGCCTGGCCCGATGCGCCGGTCGCCGTGGCCCGCGCACTGGCCGATCTGCACGCCGTGATCGCGGCGCTGCGGGCATCGCACCCGCAGGTCACGCTCTACATCGACCTCGGCGAGCTGCGCGGCTACCACTATCACACCGGCCTGGTGTTCGCCGCCTATGTCGCCGGCCAGCGCGCCGAAGTCGCCAAGGGCGGCCGCTACGATCACGTCGGCGAGGCCTTCGGCCGCGCCCGTCCGGCCACCGGCTTCAGCGCCGATCTCAAGCAGTGGCTCGGCTTCGATGCCACGCTGCCGGCTGCACGCGGCATCCTGGCGCCGGCCGGCGATGCCGCCGCGCTGGCGACGGCCATCACCGAGCTGCGCGCAGCCGGGCAGCGTGTCGTGCAGCAGCTGCCGGGTGCCGCGCTCGACGCCGCCGCGGCCGGCTGCGACCGCGAACTGGTTTTCGAGGACGACCGCTGGCAGGCGCGTCCCCTCTCCTCCCGATCCTGAAAATTCTCGAGATTTGAATCATGGGCAATCATGTTGTCGTTCTGGGCACCCAATGGGGTGATGAAGGCAAGGGCAAGATCGTCGACCTGCTGACGGACAACGCGCAGGCTGTGGTCCGCTTCCAGGGCGGTCACAATGCCGGCCACACCCTGGTGGTGGGCGGCGAGAAGACCGTGCTGCACCTGATCCCGTCCGGCATCCTGCGCGATGGCGTGCAGTGCCTGATCGGCAACGGCGTGGTGCTGGCGCCGGACGCGCTGCTCAAGGAAATGGCCTATCTGGAAGCCAAGGGCGTGCCGGTGCGCGAGCGTCTGAAGATCTCCGCCGCCTGCCCGCTCATCCTTCCCTACCACGTGGCGCTGGACAAGGCGCGCGAAGCCGCGCGCGGCAAGTCCGCCATCGGCACCACCGGTCGCGGCATCGGCCCCGCCTACGAGGACAAGGTCGCCCGTCGCGGCCTGCGCCTGGGCGACCTGTTCCGCCGCGAGACGCTGGCTTCCAAGCTGGGCGAGATCATCGCCTACCACAACTTCCAGCTCACCAATTACTACAAGGTCGAGCCCATCGACTTCCAGCAGACGCTGGAGCTGGCGCTGGCCTGGGGCGAGCAGCTGCGCGACCTGGTCGGCGATGTCTCCGGCATCCTGCACAACTTCCGCCGCCAGGGCGCGCGCATCATGTTCGAGGGCGCGCAGGGCTCGCTGCTCGACATCGACCACGGTACCTATCCGTACGTGACCTCGTCGAACACCACCGCCGGCGGCACTTCGACGGGCTCGGGCTTCGGTCCGCTCTACCTCGACTACGTGCTGGGCATCACCAAGGCCTACACCACCCGTGTCGGCGGCGGTCCGTTCCCGACCGAGCTGTTCGACGAGACCGGCAACCACCTGGCCAAGGTCGGTCACGAGTTCGGTTCCACCACCGGTCGCGCTCGTCGCTGCGGCTGGTTCGACGCTGAGGTGATCCGTCGCGCGGTCGAGCTGAACTCCATTTCCGGCCTCTGCCTGACCAAGCTCGACGTGCTCGACGGCCTGCCGGCCATCAAGCTCTGCGTCGGCTACGAGAGCCGCGAGGCCGGCTGCATCGAAGGCATGATGACCGATGCCGTGGCGCTCGACCTGGCGAAGCCGATCTACGAGGAGCTGCCGGGCTGGACCGAGTCCACTGTCGGCGTGCAGAAGCTCGAGGACCTGCCGGCCAATGCGCGCGCCTACATCAGGCGCATCGAGGAAGTCGTCGGCTGCCCGATCGACATCATCTCCACCGGTCCGGACCGCGACGAGACCATCGTCCTGCGCCATCCGTTCCAGTAAGCCGGTCGCGCAAGGACGGTGCCATGAAGTTCGAGACCCGAGTCACCTGGGAAGCACCGCTCGCGCGCGTGCTGGCCATGATCACCAGCCGCGCCTATGTCGAGCAGCGGCTGGCGCGCATGGACTACGAGTCCTTCGCCGTGCTGGATTGCCAGGACGAGGCCGACCGCTTCGCGATCACCACGCGCGTGCTCGGCCGGCCTAGCGTGAAGCTGCCGGCGCTGGCGCAGAAGTTCGTCAAGACCGACCAGCCGATCGAGATCGAGCAGACCGACAGCTGGTCGCGCGACACTGCCGCCGGCACCCTGCGGATCGTCAACAAGTCGGTGTCGGTTCTGTCGATATCGGCGACCATGAAGCTGACCGAGGCCACCGGCATCACCACCAACACGCTGACCTGGACGGTCGAATGCAGCGTGCCGCTGGTCGGCGGCAAGCTGGCGGAGATGATTGCCGACGACATTCGTGCCAAGGCGGCACAGAATGAACTGGTCAGTCGTCAGATTCTCGCAGATGCCTTTTGATACCCGTCCTGCGGCATTGTCAGCGGAGGGGTGGCTGACGTCATAATCGGGCCAGGAAGCAGGCCTGCTTTCCCAGAACAAGAACAAGGAAAGAGCTCATGATCGAACAAGCCATTGCCGACTTCCAGGCCAACATGTGGCTTTACATCTCGATTCCGTTCATCAGCGGCATCATCGGCTACGTCACCAAGGTGGTGGCGATCCAGATGATGTTCTCGCCGCTGGAATTCAAGGGCATCAAGCCCTTCTTCGGCTGGCAGGGCATCGTGCCGCGCAAGGCGGAGAAAATGGCCACGGTCGCCGTCGAGCTCATGACCAGCAAGCTGATCAAGCCTTCGGAGATCTTCGCCCGCCTCGACCCGCAGCGTGTCGCCAAGGAAATCGAGGCGCCGATGATGGCCGCCGCCGAGGACATCGTGCGCGATGTCGCCCAGCAGTACCAGCCCGGTCTCTGGGAGAGCATGCCGGAGTTCGCGCGCCAGAAGATCATCCAGCGCGTGAAGGGCGAGGCGCCGGCGATCGTCGCGACCATCATGTCGGAAGTGCAGCGGGACATCGACAAGTACTTCGACATCAAGCACATGGTCATCAGCAACCTGCTCAAGGACAAGCGCCTGCTGAACGACATCTTCCGCAAGGTCGGCCGCCAGGAGTTCAGGTTCTTCAGCAACGCCGGCTTCTACTTCGGCTTCGGCATCGGCCTGATCCAGATGGTGTGCTGGGCGCTGTTCAAGCAGCCGTGGATGCTGCCCGCCTTCGGCGGCTTCGTCGGCTTCTTCAGTGACTGGATCGCGCTGCAGATGATGTTCCGCCCGCTGCATCCGAAGAAGGTGCTCGGCTTCACCTGGCAGGGCCTGTTCCTGAAGCGCCAGAAGGAAGTCGCCGCCGACTACGCCGCGCTGATCTCCAAGCAGCTGCTGACGCCGGCGAACATGATGCAGGAGCTGTTCCGCGGCGCCTTCGCCGACCGCATCATGGAGCTGATCCACAAGAACGTGAAGCGCACGGTCGACGAGCAGACCGGCATCGTGCGTCCGCTGGTGGTCTACGCCGTGGGCAGCCAGAAGTACATCGAGATGAAGAGCGTGATCGCCGAGCGTATCATGGCGCAGATGCCGGAGACCATGAAACACGTGGAGTCCTACGCCGAAGACGCCATGGACGTGCGCAATACCCTGGTCGAGCGCATGCAGGGCCTGAGCTCGGAGGAGTTCGAGGGCATGCTGCGTCCGGCCTTCAAGGAAGACGAGTGGTCGCTGATCATCGTCGGTGCCGTGCTCGGCTTCCTGGTCGGCGAAATGCAGATCCACTTCATGCTCTGAGGGGCGTGAGCCCCGGCGGTTGCCTCCTTCGGGGCGGCCGCCTTCATGTCGCCCGGCCGTCCGCGCCGGGTTCGCCGCGGAAGCGCGCGGCATCCGCCGAGAAACACTCGCCCAGCCAGTCGGTCACCGCCTTCACGCGCGGTTGCCGGCGGGCACCGCGATGCACCAGCAGCCAGATGTCCCGGCTCAGTTGCGGCTGCCGGCCCGGTCGTCGGCGCAGACCGGGATGCGCATCGGCCATGAAGCAGGGCAGCACTCCCTGCCCGACGCCGGCCGCGACCGCGGCAGCGATGGCACGCATGCTGTCGCAGCGCATGCTCAGGGTGACGTCCGGCTGTTCCCGCAGCCAGCGCATTTCCGGCGTGTGCGCCAGTGCGTCGGTATAGGCCACCCAGCGCTTCACGTCCAT
>NZ_PTQZ01000260.1 GCF_002943415.1 Amnimonas aquatica
TGCACCGGGCGCTCCGGCATCTGCGCGAGCACACGCTCGTAGAGCGCTTCGGGGGAGAGCATGGCAGCGCCGGCGGGCGGCTGCACGGTCATGACGCCGGGATTGAGCAGCCGCAGGACCTGCGGCTGGAACGCCATGGAGGCTCCGGAGAGCCCGACGACCGCCAGCACGAGGCCGGCGGAGATGCCCAGCCAGCCGTGCAGGCGCAACAGGAAGGATTTCGACAAGCCAGCCACTCCGTACATGCGTCAGGAGTGGCGACTATCTCATTCGGGAAGGTCGGTCACAAAGCCTACTTTAGCCAGCCCTGCTTCCGAAGCAGCAGCAAGCACGCGGGCCACCACTTCGTACGGGGTCTTCCGGTCGGCACGCAGGTGTACTTCGGTATCGGCCGAGAACTGCTGCAGGTGCGTTTCCAGGCTGGCAATGTCGACCGCGTCGCCGTTGACCAGGATCTGGCCGCTGCCGAGCACCGCCAGGTCGACCGGCTTGGTGGTCGACGCCAGCGGCTGCGACGAGGCCTTGGGCAGGTCGACCTTCACGGCGTTGGTCATCATCGGCATGGTGATCATGAAGATGATCAGCAGCACCAGCATGACGTCGATGAACGGGATCATGTTGATCTCGGCGTTGGCCTCGATCTCCTCTCCCTTTTCGAACGAGCCGAAAGCCATGTCACTTCACCTCGCGGGTCTGGCCCGAGCTCTGCTGGAAGCGGTAGATGACGCGGTCGGAGGTGCGCTCGACATCGCTCAGCAGCGGGCCGGTGGACAGGCCGGTGGCCAGGAACGCGAACACGTCGTGGGCGAAGGAGTTCAGGCTCACCAGCGTGTTGCGATTCAGGCGCACGAAGACGTTGTAGGCGACGGCGCTGGGGATGGCCACGGCCAGGCCGAGGCCGGTCATGATCAGGGCCTCGCCCACCGGGCCGGCAACCTGGTCCAGACCGCCCTGGCCGCTGGCACCGATGGCCACCAGCGCGTGGTAGATGCCCCAGACGGTGCCGAACAGGCCGACGAAGGGGGCGCTGGAAGCGACCGTGGCGAGGAAGGTCAGGCCGCCTTCGAGGCGGGCCTTGTCCTGGTCGATGGCGCGCTTCAGCGAGCGGGTCAGGAAGTCCTCGGCGGTACCGGCCTCGACCAGGGTGTTGACCTGGCGCGACTGGTGCTGCTCGACGGCGGTGAAGCCGTGGTGGACGAGGTGCGAGAACGGCTCGGTGACACCGGTGCTGCGCAGCTTGCGGGCCACGGCCTCCAGGCTCGGGGCGGCCCAGAACTCGCTCAGGAACTCGCGCGAGCGGGCACGGGACTGCCAGGTGCGCCAGCCCTTGGTCAGGATGTAGTACCAGGTGCCGATCGACATGATCAGCAGCACCGCCAGGATGAACAGCGCGACGGCGTCGGCGTGCTGGATGAAGTTTTGGAAGCCCAGGTTCTGCATGTTGTCACCGTGTCAGATTGAAGGAGATAGGGACGATCACCCATTCGGTGAGCGCCTCGTTGCCACGCTTGGCCGGCACGAAGCGCCACTCGGCCACGGCCTCGCGGGCCGCATCGTCGAGGCGGCTGTAGCCGCTGGTGCGGTGCAGCACCACCTGGCGTGCGCGGCCGTCAGGTCCGACCTGGACCTTGAGCAGCACCTTGCCTGCCTCGTTGAGCCGGCGCGAGATCGGCGGATAGCGCGGCGCCGGGTTGTTCAGGTAGTCGGCGTCGAAGCGCGGCGGCACCACCGGGGGCGGCGGCGCCGGCTCGGGTGCCGGAGCCGGATCGGGCTTGACCGGATCCGGCTTCGGATCCGGCTCGGGATCTGGGCGCTTCTCCGGAATCGGCGCCGGGGCCGGCTCTGGCGTGACCACGCGCTTGACCTGCGGCTTCTCGATCGGCTTCGGCTCGGGCTTCGGCTTGGGCGGTTCCGGCTTCAGCTTGGGCGGCGCCTCGATGGGCGGCGCGACCCTCAGGATCTGCACGGACATGACCGACAAGCGG
>NZ_PTQZ01000261.1 GCF_002943415.1 Amnimonas aquatica
CACGATCTCGGCAATGGCGGACTGCAGTTCCTCGAAGCTGCCGGGCATGGCAGGAATCTGCAGCGGATCACGCCTCACGTCGACCACCGCGGGCGGCGCCTTGGGGAAGAAATCGAGCGCAACGTAAAGCTGGCCGGTGAGCAGGTTGCCGGTCTTGAGCTGGGCGCGCAGGCCTCGCTCCACCAGCGTGGCCAGGAACTCGCGCTCGCTGCGCGCGGACTTGCGCGCCCCGCGCAGGCGATCCGGATACAGCACCAGCTCGACCGGCATGCGCAGACGCTTGCGCTGCCGGTCGAAGTCGATGCCCAGGCGCCGCACCTCGCCCACCACGACACCGCGGAAGTCCACCGGCGCGCCCGGTGCCAGACCGCGCAGCGACTGGTCGAAGTCCACCATCACCGACACCGGCAGGCCGTCCGGCCGCTTCATGGCCAGGGTCTGGTCCGGGGCCAGCACGAACTCGGTCTCGGCNACCTCGCCGGCAGCGGCATCCTCCGGCGCCTGGAAAGCGATGCCGCCGGCAGCGATGGCCGCCAGCGACTGGGTATTGACCTGGAAACCGCCGGCATCCAGCTTCAGATCAATGCCGCTGGCATGCCAGAAGCGCGCATTGCTGGTGACATAGCGGTCGTACGGCGCATTGACGAAGACCTTCAGCACCACGTCCTTGCCGTTCTCGTCCAGCGCGTAGCCGGTGACCTGGCCAGCGAGGATTCGGCGGTAGTAGATCGGAGAGCCGATATCCAGCGACCCCAGGTCGTCAGCGCGCAGCACGAACGGCTTGCCGGGCTGGTCGGTGGTGATCACCGGCGGCACGTCGAGGCCGGTGAACTGGTGCTGCTTTTCGCCGGACTTGCCGATGTCGACACCGATGTAGGCGCCCGACAGCAGCGTGTCCAGGCCCGACACGCCGCCGGCGCCGACGCGCGGCTTGACCACCCAGAAGCGCGAGTCGCTGACCGCGAACGGCGCCGCCTCCTTGTTCAGCTCGACATGCGCCAGCACCCGGCGGCGGTCCGGCGACAGCGTGATGTTCTGGATCACGCCGATATCGACGTCCTTGTACTTGACCTTGGTCTTGCCCGCCTCCATGCCCTCCGCCGAGGCGAAGCTGATGGTGATGGCCGGGCCCTGGTCGAGCAGCGTCTTCACCACCATGGACAGGCCGACCAGCGCCGCCACCACCGGAATCAGCCAGACCAGCGAGGGCAGCCAGCGCTGCGCGCGGCTGACCTGGATGTCGGGGAGCGCGTCCGGCAGGCCCTCGGTCAGGTCGGGACGCTCCGGCGTCTGCTTGGCATCAGTCATCATCATCCTCGGCACGGTCGGCTATGGGGTCCCAGATCAGGCGGGAATCGAAGGTCATGGCGGCCAGCATGGTCAATACCACGACGGCGGCGAAAGGCAGTGCACCGGGGCCGGCATTGACCGCGGCCAGCGACTTGATCTGCACCACGGCGGTGAGCAGGGCCACCACGAAGATGTCGAGCATGGACCAGCGTCCGATCAGCTCCAGCAGATGGAACAGGCGCGTGCGCTGGCGCGGCCGCCAGCGCCACTGCCAGCGCACCGAGGCCGCCAGCAGGGTGAGCACGATGAGCTTGAGCAACGGCACCACGATGCTGGCCACGAACACGATCAGCGCCAGACCCACGGCGCCATCCAGCCAGAGATAGACGATGCCGCTCATGATGGTGTCCTGCTGCACGCTGAACAGCGAGCGCGTCTCCATGATCGGCAGCAGGTTGGCCGGAATGTAGAGGATGTAGGCGGCGATCAGCAGAGCCCAGGTCCGGCGCAGGCTGTCCGGCTTGCGGCAGTGCAGCAGCGCGCGGCAGCGCGGGCAGTGGCAGGTGCGGACACCGGCCGGCGCCCGCGAGACCAGTCCGCAGACATGGCAGGACAGCAGCCCCAGCTGCCGGCTGGTGGCGGTCACGACGCGCCTCCCCCGGCACCGCGCGCCCCGGCTTTGCTGCCTCCCGCC
>NZ_PTQZ01000262.1 GCF_002943415.1 Amnimonas aquatica
ATGCGCCCGGAAATCAAACGTCAAGGCTGGCTGATCATCGGCTTCGCCATCGCCCAGTGCCTGCTGCTGCAGGCGTCGGTGCGCCACGAGTGGCTCGAGCTGGGCTATTCCGCCCGCGTGGCGGTGTTCACCCTCAGCGGCATCGCCTGCGCGACGCTGATCTTCCTCGGCGTGCTGTACATGGTAGTGAAGGGCAACCCGGAGCGTGACGGCGCCCGGCAGGGCGCAAGTCGCTCCTGACCGCCGGGGCGCTTTTCCGGCGTCGTGGCCGCCGGCCTGACCGGCGGGCTTGACCGCCCGCGCCGGCGCTTGGGAGCATCAGCGGCCCGAGTCCCTCTTTTCATTCCTCCGGAACCCGTCATGACCGACCGTGCGCCCATTCCCCGCCTGCCCCGCGCCCTCGACCTGCTGGCCTTCGGCTTCGGCTCCGGGCGCAGCCCGAAAGCGCCGGGCACCGCCGGTTCGGCGCTGGCGGTGCTGTGGTTCGCGGCCTTCGCCAGCTTTCCGCTGCCGCTCTACATCGGCTGGGTCGTGGTGGCGGCGCTGGCCGGCATCGTGATCTGCGGCGAGGCGGCGAAGCAGATGGGCGTGCACGATCATCCCGGCATCGTCTGGGACGAGTTCGTCGGCCAGTGGATCGCCCTCGTGCCGCTGGTGCCCCTGATGACCTGGGACCTGCACCATGTGCTGGCCGTGCTGCTCGGCTTCGCGCTGTTTCGCCTGTTCGACATCTGGAAGCCCTGGCCGGTGCGCTGGGCCGACCGTCGCGTGCACGGCGGCCTCGGCATCATGCTCGATGACCTGATCGCCGGGGTCATGGCCGCGGTCGTGCTCTGGTTGCTGCTGCCCCTGCTGCCGGCAACGGAGCCGGGCTGGTTCGGCATTCCGCGCTGAGGGCTGCCGCCGGGAGGGGCGTGACGGGCGTGCGACGCCGTTTTGCTGTCACGCCGGGTCATGATGGCGTCATGCCTAGGCGATGCCAGTCTTTGCTACAATCCAGCCCCTTCTGTCTGTTCCGGAGCCTGCCCGGTGGCTTTTGAGTTCGTTGCCGCATCGCGCCTGCCGACCCGTTTCGGGGAGTTCAGCATCCACGCCTTCCAGGACAGCGAGTCCGGCAAGGAGCATGTGGCGCTGACCGTCGGGCTGGAGACGCCCCCCGGCGACGAGCCGGTGCTGGCGCGCATCCACTCCGAGTGCCTGACCGGCGACGGCTTCGGCAGCCTGCGCTGCGATTGCGGCCCGCAGCTGGAGGCGGCCATGCGTCGTGTCAGCGAGGCCGGTCGTGGCGTCATCCTCTACCTGCGTCAGGAAGGGCGCGGCATCGGCCTGGTGAACAAGATCCGCGCCTACGCCCTGCAGGATGCCGGTGCCGACACCGTGGAGGCCAACGAGCAGCTCGGCTTCGGCGCCGACCTGCGCGAATACGCCATGTGCGAGGACATGCTGCGCCACCTCGGCGTGCGCCGCGTGCGCCTGCTCACCAACAATCCCAAGAAGGTCGAGGCCCTGCAGGCGCATGGCATCGACGTGGCCGAGCGCGTGCCGCTGGTGACGGGCATCAACCCGTTCAACGAAGGCTACATGCAGACCAAGACTGACAAGATGGGCCACATGCTGCCCACGGAAGCAACATGACCACGCGCATCCTCACCGGCATCACCACCACCGGCACGCCGCACCTCGGCAACTACGCCGGCGCCATCCGGCCGGCCATCGTCGCCAGCCGCGATCCGGGCGCGGACTCGTTCTACTTCCTGGCCGACTACCATGCCCTGATCAAGTGCGACGACCCGCTGCGCATCCAGCAGTCGCGTCTGGAGATCGCCGCCACCTGGCTGGCCTGCGGACTCGACACCGCGCGGGTGACCTTCTACCGGCAGTCCGACATTCCCGAGATCACCGAGCTGGCCTGGCTGCTCACCTGCGTTGCCGCCAAGGGCCTGCTCAACCGCGCCCACGCCTACAAGGCGGCGGTGGC
>NZ_PTQZ01000263.1 GCF_002943415.1 Amnimonas aquatica
ATGGCCAGCAAGCAGCTCTCCCTCTACCGCGAGGATGGTTATCTGCTGAGTGAAATGACATACGACGAACTGCAGTACACCGAAATGGCCCCCGACACCCAGGGTGCCGCCGCCATCGCCACCGTGTGCGCCGCAAAGCCGCGCGAGAAGGCGATCTGAGGCGAAAACGACCGCTCCCGGGCAAGCCTCCGGCCGGTCTGCCGCCGGAACAGCCATGGACCGCTCATCGGCCAGCGCGCAGCATCCTGTCGCCGGCCGGCACACCGGACACGTTGAGGAAGGCGAGTGCTGGTGCGGTCAGGGCGAATGTCCCTCCTGCACAGGCACCTTCACCGGGGTACCTGCACCCCGCTTCGCAGACCACAGGGAGAGTCACCATGCTCTGGACCATTACCGTCATCCTGCTGATCCTCTGGGCGCTCGGGCTCGTGTCGTCGTATACGCTGGGCGGCTTCATCCACATACTGCTGGTCGTCGCAGTGGTCATGGTGCTGGTGCGCCTGATCCAGGGACGGCAGGTATAGCGGATGGCCCAGACCTGCCACGTTGCACGCCGCGATGGGCGCATGGCGGCAAGACGGTCGCAGAAAGCACCGGGCCAGAAAGCAGAAAGCCGCTGCGCCCCCCAGGGGCGCAACGGCTTCAGCGAATTGATTCGTGGTCGGGACGGCAGGATTTGAACCTGCGACCCTCTGCACCCCATGCAGATGCGCTACCAGGCTGCGCTACGCCCCGACACTTCACGAAGGACGCATCATACTGAATCGCCAGGCATTGTCCAGCGCGTATCAGCGCTCGTGGCTCAACATCTGAGCAATCTGTTCGAGATCGTCGATCATTTCGCCAAGCGCCAGGTGCCAGACCGTGTCCGGGGTCTGGCTGCCCAGGCTCGGTACCGCCGCGACCGGCAGCGGCTCCGCCTCGGCACGGGCCTGCTGGCGCTGTTCCTGCAGCTGCTGGCGCGCGCCCTGGATGGTGTAGCCCTGGTGATAGAGCAGGTCGCGGATCTGCCGGATCAGCAGCACATCCTGACGCTGGTAGTAGCGACGGTTGCCACGGCGCTTCACCGGCCGCAGCTGGGTAAACTCCTGTTCCCAGTAGCGCAGCACATGCGTCTTCACGTCGCAGAGTTCGCTGACCTCTCCGATCGTGAAATAGCGCTTGCCGGGAATGTCCGGCAGGACGACCGCCTCAGACAGATTGTCCGACATGGTCCTCTACCCGCTGCTTGAGCTTCTGACCGGGACGGAAGGTCACCACGCGCCGGGCGGTGATGGGAATCTCCTCGCCGGTCTTGGGGTTGCGACCGGGACGCTGGCGCTTGTCGCGCAGCTCGAAATTGCCGAAACCCGAGAGCTTGACCGGGCTGCCGTCGACCAGCGACTGCCGGATCTCCTCGAAGAACTGCTCCACCAGCTCCTTGGCCTCGCGCTTGTTGAGTCCGAGCTCGTCGAACAGTCGCTCCACCATGTCGGCCTTGGTCAGTGCACCCATGTCAACCTCGTGTCAGCCCTGCATCACGGCACCGCCGGCGAACCGGCGGCGGCCACATGTGTCATTCTCCGTGGCGAACATGCCAGAAGCACGCTCAGGCGCGCAACCGCACACCCTGCCCGGCCAGGTCGGCCAGCACCTGTTCGGTCCAGGCCTGCACCTCGCTGTCCTGCAGCGTGCGTTCGGCATGCTGCCAGACCAGCGCGATGGCCAGGCTGTAGGTGCCCGCCGTCGTGCCCTGGCCGCGATAGACATCGAACGCCTGCAGGTCGCGCAGGCTGTCGCCGGCGGCACCGCGAGCAACGGCCAGCACCTCGCCGGCGGGCAGCGTGTCCGGCACCACCAGGGCCAGGTCGCGGCGCACTTCCGGGAAGCGCGACAGCGGCCGGAACACCGGCAGCGTACCTTCGGTCAGCGCCGACAGCTCGAGCTCGAACAGGAATACCGGTCCATCGAGATCCAGCGTCCTGGCC
>NZ_PTQZ01000264.1 GCF_002943415.1 Amnimonas aquatica
CCGGCCCACCGAAATCCGCGATCTGACGAGCCGGCGCGTGCTGCGTGCGGGCTGACCGGAGCTGCTCATGAGCGTTGTCGATATCCAGGCTGTGAAAACCTATCTGCTCGACCTCCAGGATCGTATTTGCGCGACCCTGTCCGCCGTCGACGGCAGCCCGTTCCGCGAAGACAGCTGGACCCGTGGCGAGGGCGAGTCGCTGGGTGGCGGCGGTCGCACCCGCGTGCTCGAGGGCGGTACGGTGATCGAGAAGGGCGGCGTTAATTTCTCGCATGTCACCGGCGCCCGCCTGCCGGCTTCGGCCACGGCGCACCGGCCCGAGCTGGCCGGCCGCCGCTTCCAGGCGCTGGGCGTGTCGCTGGTCATCCACCCGCGCAACCCGTACGCGCCGACATCGCACGCGAATGTCCGCTGCTTCGTCGCCGAGGCCGATGGCGAGGCGCCGGTGTGGTGGTTCGGCGGCGGCTTCGACCTCACGCCCTACTACGGCTTCGACGAGGACTGCCAGCACTGGCACCGGGTCGCCGCCGAGGCCTGCGCACCCTTTGGCGATGCAATCTACCCGCGCCTGAAGACCTGGTGCGACGAGTACTTCTTCCTCAAGCACCGCAACGAGCCGCGCGGCATCGGCGGCCTGTTCTTCGACGACTGGAGCGAGGGCGGCTTCGACAGCGCCTTCGCCTTCATGCGCAGCGTCGGCGATGGCTATCTCGCGGCCTACGAGCCCATCCTGCGGCGTCGCAAGGACACGCCCTGGGGCGAGCGCGAGCGCGAGTTCCAGTGCATTCGTCGCGGCCGCTATGTCGAGTTCAACCTGGTCTGGGACCGTGGCACGCTGTTCGGCCTGCAGACCGGCGGCCGTACCGAATCCATCCTCATGTCGCTGCCCAGCGAGGTGAGCTGGCGCTACGACTGGCATCCGGAGCCCGGCAGCGCCGAGGCCCGGCTGCACGAGCGCTATCTGCAGCCGCGTGACTGGTGGCCGCAGATCGGCCTGTCCGCCACCGAACGGCTGGCTGCGCGTCAGGCGCCCGCCGGCGGGGCGGATGCCAGGGCTGACGGAGCATCGGCATGACCGACCGTTACGCCGTCATCGGGCATCCGATCGCGCACAGCAAGTCGCCGCGCATCCACGCCGCCTTCGCCGCCGAGACCGGGCAGGACCTGAGCTACGAGGCGCTGCTGGCGCCGCTGGACGACTTCGCCGGCACCTGGCGTCGCTTCGTCGCCGCTGGCGGTCGCGGCGCCAACGTCACCGTGCCCTTCAAGGAAGAGGCCTGGCGGCTGTGCGACGTGCGTTCGCCGCGCGCCGAGCAGGCTGGCGCGGTCAACACGCTGAGCGTGGATGCCGATGGCCGCGTGCGTGGCGACAACACCGATGGCGTCGGCCTGGTGCGTGACATCGCCGACAATGCCGGCTGGCCCCTGGTCGGCCGGCGCGTGCTGCTGCTGGGCGCCGGCGGCGCCGCCCGTGGCGTGGTCGGACCGCTGCTGGCCGCCGGCGCCGGCGAGGTCCTGATCGCCAACCGCACCGCCGACAAGGCGGTGGCGCTGGCTGCGCTGTTCGGCAGCGCCGGCGCTGCACCGCTGCCGGTCTCCGGCCTGGCGCTGGCCGCGCTGGCGGAAAGCGCTGCCGCCATGCCCTGCGATGTCATCATCAATGCCACCAGCGCCAGCCTCCAGGGCGAGCGCCTGGGCCTCGCGGACGGCTGGTTCCACGGCGCCACGGCGGTTTATGACATGATGTACGGCGCCGAGACGCCCTTCCTCGCCTGGGCGCGGGAAGCCGGCCTGCAGCAGCGGCGGGACGGTCTCGGCATGCTGGTCGAACAGGCCGCGGAGGCCTTTTTCATCTGGCGTCAGGTGCGTCCGCGGACCGATGCCGTCATGGCCGCGCTACGCGCGAACCTGCCGTCCTGACCCCGGGTTTCCGGGCCATCCCAAGGAGAAACGCATGAAGAAA
>NZ_PTQZ01000265.1 GCF_002943415.1 Amnimonas aquatica
GCCCTCACCGGACAGCACCCGGAACCGCCGCAGCTGCACCCGCGCATCAGCCATGCCCTGCAGCTGATCCAGGAGCACCCGCTGCCGGTGATCACGCCGGACTGGCTGTCGCGCCAGGTGCACCTGTCGGCCTCGCGCCTGCGCTACCTGTTCAGCCACGAAGTGGGCAGCAGCCTGTCGCACTACCTGCGCTGGAGCGCGGTCTGGAAAGGCGCCTGGCTGTGGTCGCGCGGCCAGCCGCTGAGCCGCATCGCGGAGGCCGTGGGCTTCTACGATCCGGCGCACCTCAACCGCGCCTTCAATGAAGTGTTCGGGCTCAATCCGTCGGACCTGTTCCGGCCGGAGCAGGTCCGCCTGATCCGCTGCGACTGGGACTGAGGAACTGGCCGGGCAGCAGTCCCTCCCCGCCTCAGCGCGACGGATCGATGAGGATCTTGGCGTGCCGCTCCGGGTTACCGAGGTCGGCGAACGCCTGCTCGACACCATCCAGTCCCACCACGCCGGTGACCAGCGGCTCGCCGCGCACCTTGCCTTCGGCCAGCAGGTGCAGCGCGTCGCGGTACTCCAGCGGCGAATAGCCGAGCACGAAGCGCAGCTCGATCTCCTTGTTGATGGCCAGCGCCGGCTCGATGGCGTCCTTCTCCATGCACACGCCCACCACCACGATGCGCGACATGATCGGCGCGCTGTCGAGCAGCTGGTTGAGCAGGCCGGGCACGCCCACGCACTCGAAGACCACCGGTCGCTTCGGGCCCAGGCCGGCCTTCTCGGCCAGGCGCCAGACATGCCACCACGGTCCCGGCAGGCGGCCGAGCTGCTCGCGCGTGGACACGCCCAGCTCCATGAGCTGGTCGAGACCGGGCAGGTGGCCGTGCTGCTTCCAGTTCGAGAACGGCGAGTCCTCGGCCGGGTTGAGCACCACGTCGGCGCCGCACTTCGCCGCCAGCGCGCGCCGGCCCGGCGAGTAGTCGCTGGCGATGACGGTGCGCACGCCGTGCGCCTTCAGCATGCAGATCACCGCCAGACCGACCGGGCCGCAGCCGATCACCACCGCCACCTCGGACTTGCGGATCTGGCTGCGGCGGTAGGCGTGCAGCGCCACCGCCATGGGCTCGGTGAGCGCCGCCAGGTCATCGGACAGGCCGTTGGGAATCGGCTCCATCAGCGCTTCCTGCACCACGATGCGCTCGGCGTAGGCGCCCGGGCTGGTCGCCGACAGGCCGATCATGTCGATGCGGTCATCGCGGCGCAGCAGCGGCACCGCGCACACGCGCGTGCCCGGCTTCAGCTTGCGGCTGGTGCGCGGGCCGTGATCGAGAATCTCGCCGCAGAACTCGTGGCCGTAGACCACGGCATCGGACGCCTGCGGGAAGTACGGGTAGCCCACGCGCCGCGCCAGCGCCGACATGTGGTCGCAGTGGTGCTGCAGGTGCAGGTCGGAACCGCAGATGCCGCAGCGCAGGACCCTGAGCAGGACCTGCCCGCGGCCTGGCTCCGGCTCCGGCAGTTCGGTGACGGCGAGCGTTTCGTTCTGGCAGACCACGGCCTTCATGGGCTTCTCCTGGTGTCCTGCGCGGGCAGGCGCGATGCGGGAATGGCGGAATTTCGGCGGGCGCGGCGGCACGGCACCGGGGCGGCACTGTGGCAGCACCGGGGCGGCACGCATCATGACACGGCAGCATAGAGAGAGGTCCGGGGCGGCTCAAGCCGTGGGCGATGACCGGGGCGTCGCGCCGCTCACGGCATGGCGCAATAGCAGCCCACCGCCAGGATGCCCGACGGCACCACCCGCTCCCCCGCCAGCAGCTTGTCGATGACCGGCTCCACGAAACTGTTGGCCGAGGTGCAGACCATGCCCAGGCTGTAGGGGCCGGCATAGGCCAGGCGGCCATCGGCATCCCAGATGGCGACCGACGGACTGGCGGGAATGCGCGCCATGCCTTCGATGCCGTCCAGCGGCTGC
>NZ_PTQZ01000266.1 GCF_002943415.1 Amnimonas aquatica
CCCCGCCGGTACCAAACCCAGTCGAGATAGGCCCCATGTCACTGAGCATCCCCAACCTGCTGTTCGTCGAACCCAACCACTATGCCGGCGGCTATGTCAGCCCCGAAGCCCTGGAGCAGGTCAAGGCCGCGGGCATCACGCATGTCATCGACATGCTGCCGGACAACGAGCACGGCGGTTTCGACGAGGCCGGGCTGGCCGGCGAGCTGGGTCTGTTCTATGCGCATCTGCCGATCCTGGGCGGACATGACCTCAGCCGCGACAACGCCGAGGCGCTGGACCGCCTGCTGGCCGAAGCCGGCGACAGCAAGGTGCTGGTGCACTGCATGAGCGGCAACCGCGTCGGCGCGCTGTTCGCGCTGCGCGCGCACTGGGTGCAGGGCCTGCCGGCGGTGGAAGCGCTGCAGGTCGGCCGTCGCTACGGCCTGACCAAGCTGGAGCCGCTGGTCATCCAGCTCATCGGCCTCTGAGGCCGCGCGGTCCGCGTGGCTGCCCGCGCGAGCAGCCGGCGGACAGGTGCGGGAGCGGCGCCGCCCTGATCACGACAGCAGCAGGTTCCACAGCGGCACGGTGAGCAGCGAAAGCAGGATGCCGATGCCGAGGATGGCATTGGCCAGGTCCGGCTCCAGGTCGTGCTGATCGGCGAGGATGGCGGCCGAGATCATCGGCGCCATGGCCGCCTGCAGCACGGTGATGGTCAGCAGCAGGCCGTGCATGCCCAGCGCGCCGCCGATGCCGAGCATGACCAGCGGTGCCAGCGCCAGTTTCCAGCCCAGGCCCAGGGTCACCGGCAGCCACTGGTGGCGGTGCAGCGACAGCTTAAGGCGCAGGCCGACCGAGAACAGCGCCAGCGGTGTCAGCGTGGCGCCGATGCGGTGTAGGATCTCGTCGGCCATGGGCGGCCAGCCGCCGAGCTGACCCACCACCACACCCGCCAGCAGCGCCAGGAAGGCCGGGAACAGCAGCACCTTGCGCGCCACTGCGCGCGGACTTGCCGAGGCGCCGCCGTAGATCACCGCCACCAGCACGCCACCCAGGCTGAGCATGATGAAGCAGCCGAGCTGGTCGGCCACCACGCCCAGCGCCAGGCCTTCGCGACCCTGCAGTGCCTCCAGCATGGGGTAACCCACGAACGAGGTGTTGCCGAGGCCGCAGACCAGCGTCAGCGCGCCGATGCGCGCGCGCGACCAGCCCAGCCACTTGCCCAGGGTGTGGAACAGCGCCAGCGCGCCGATGAACACCAGCCACTGCGACACCACCAGGAACCACAGGTGCGGGTCGAACTGCAGGCGCGGAATCAGCTCCAGCACCAGCGCCGGCAGGGCGATCTGGATCACCCACCAGTTCAGTGCCGGCGCCAGGCCGGCGGGCGGGCTGGCGTAGCGGGCGGCCAGCAGGCCGAGCAGGAGGCAGAGGGCCAGCAGGACAAGCGCGCTCATCGGGGGCTCCGGTAACAGGCGGTGAGGATGATGCCGGCGAGGATCAGCACCATGCCGGTCAGGTGGTAGCCGTGCAGCGACTCGTCCAGCAGGCCGGCGGCCAGCAGCGCGCCGAACAGCGGCATGAGGGTGATGGCCTGGCCGGCGCCGGCGGCGCCGATCCTGGTCACGGCGCTGTTGTAGAGCCCGTAGGCCACCACCGAAGGCAGCACGGCAACATAGGCGAAGGCGGCGAAGATCTCCGGGCGCCAAGCGATGGTGCGGATGGCCTGCCACTCCGTGGCCGCCAGCGGCAGCATGACCAGCGCGGCGATGGCGAAGGTCACCGCCAGGAAGCTCAGCGGATGGCAGGCCGGGCGCAGCCGCAGCAGGCTGGTGTAGACGGCCCAGGCGATGACCCCGCACAGCACCAGCAGGTCGCCGCGCCCGACATGCAGGCTCAGCAGGCGTTCCGGCCGGCCTTCGCAGACAATGGCGATGACGCCCAGCGTGGACAG